>JBDSHB010000289.1:0-12830 GCA_039918695.1 Nitrospirales bacterium
GGCCGAAATGTGTCCAATTGGTATCGGGCCATGGTCATCAATAAAGGTAATCAAGACGGCATTCATCCGGAAATGGGTGTCATCACTGATGCCGGAGTGGTAGGACGTGTCGTACGAGTAAACCCCACGACAGCCATCGTGCTTCTACTTTCCGACCCCAACGTCGCGATCACCGGGATGATTCAAAAAAGCCGGGATGAGGGGCTGGTACAGGGAACCCCTCAAGGAACCATTCATATGAACTATCTGCCTCCTCTTTCCCCCGTTCAACCAGGAGATCCCGTGGTCACATCTGGATTAACGAATGATTTTCCCCGTGGACTCCAAATTGGCCGGATTCACGAGGTCACCAAAGCCGATACTGATTTATTTCAATTGGGTGAAATTGAGCCAATTGTGGATTTTTCCAAACTGGAAGCGGTCCTGGTGATTACCTCATTTCAGCCTGCTCTCCCTTCATCATTACCGAAACCGGCGGGCTCTCCTTCTCCCTAATGTAATCACGTGACTATTTTTCTCAACATCGTTCTGTGCTTTGGAGTGGTTCTGGCTCAAGCCATCTTTAGCACGATCCTTTCCGTCAAAGGGATTTACCCTGATTTATGTTTTATCTTAGCCTGCATGATCGGGTTTCTTTCAGGCGAATACAAAGGACTGATGATCGGACTGACGGTGGGACTATTCCAAGACTTACTCACTCCAGGCGGAATTGGACTCAATATGATCATAAAGGCACTTGCCGGTGGCTTGGCTGGCATCACAACCCACACATTTTCCACAGTCACCAGTGCCACAGTCCTGCTCGTCACCTTCGCGTTGTCGTTAGGATGTGGATTGGCCTCTCTCGTCGTGGCATACCCGGTTATGGATGTTCCGATCCTGTTGCACGCTCTCTCCTCAGGACTGCTCCCGCAAGGACTCTACAACAGCCTTCTGACCTTGGGAATGTTCTGGCTCATTAAGTTCATTGGCCCATCGCTGAATATGATACACTTAGGCTGGGGACCACGATAAGACCCACACAATGTTGGATACTTCCCGCCAAGCTAATGAACTTGCCGATATTCAAAACCGGTTAATTTTCGTCAAGATCGGCTTTCTGATGCTGTTAGTGTTACTGGGGTTACGTCTTTGGCAATTACAGGTTCGAGACGGATTGCACTATCAGGAACTCGCCCGCGACAATCGCACTCGAACCATTGTATTAGAACCGGCTCGCGGGCTTCTGTATGACCGGAATGGCGAACTCCTCGCCAATAATATCCCCAGTTTCCAACTGTATCTTTCTTTGGAAGACCTACAAGACCGTGAAGCCCTTCTGGCTCAGTTACCTCAGTTCGTAGATATTGACCAACAAGAGATTTCCAATAAACTGGCACTCAAGAATCGAAGAGGCCGAGTTAAAATCAAAGCCGACATTACCCTGAAAGAGGC
This sequence comes from Nitrospirales bacterium, assembly GCA_039918695.1. GTDB lineage: Bacteria > Nitrospirota > Nitrospiria > Nitrospirales > UBA8639 > Nitrospira_E. The sequence goes on from JBDSHB010000289.1 coordinate 1,435, forward strand.
GGCACTCATTGAATCGCACCGGCTGGAACTCCCCGGGGTAGTGATTCAGCCGGAATATCAACGTCATTATCCACTTGAGAATTACGCCTCACATGTCCTTGGGTATGTGGGTGAGATTTCCGAATCCCAGCTTAAGGAGCCAGGATTTTCCAATCTTCAGGGAGGACGCATCATCGGGCAAAATGGAGTGGAGCGGACATTTGATGAATATCTGCTAGGAGAAACGGGAGAAGAAGTCATTGAAGTCGATGCCCTGGGATATCCGAAACGGTCACTCTCCGTTCAACGTCCCCTGGCTGGGGATGACCTATACCTGACTCTCGACATTCGACTTCAACGGCTCGCAGAAGACCTGTTGGGAGAGGAAGCCGGAGCCATTGTCGCCCTGGATCCCTGGAATGGAGACGTCCTGGCGCTGGCGAGTAAACCTGGGTTTAATCCCAATGATGTCTCAGGAGGGATTAGCGCCAAGGACTGGCAACGATTTCTCAAAGATCCCCGCCACCCCCTCACCAATCGAGCCATTCAAGGCCAATATCCTCCGGGGTCGGTATTTAAAATCATTATGGCCGCAGCCCTCTTGGAGACTCAAACCCTCAGTGCCCACGAAATGATACCCTGCCATGGAACATTTCCCTTTGGAAGGCGGGCCTTTCGTGATTGGAAGGCGGGAGGGCATGGTCAAGTCGACTTAACCAAAGCCATTGCGGAATCTTGTGATGTTTACTTTTACAAGGCCGGCAATCAATTGGGTATCGATCCCATCGCCACCTTTGCCCGTCAGTTCGGATTAGGTGAAAAAACAGGCATTGCGCTCCCTTCAGAACGGTCTGGCCTCGTCCCTTCCTCGGAATGGAAAAAAAGAGTCAAACGGGAACCATGGTACCCTGGAGAGACCATTTCAATTTCCATTGGGCAAGGATTTTTAACCGTGACCCCCCTTCAGATGGCGAAAGTGGCTTCCATCGTCGCGACCAATGGACGAGTGGTCCAACCCCGGTTGCTCAAAGCCTCCCGACTTCGGCGAACCGGCAATCTCAAAGAAGAGCCTGAGGCACCCATTCGCCAATTGGCCATCTCTCCCCAAACGTTTGCGCATATCAAGGAAGGATTGGCTGCGGTCGTCACCAGGGGAACAGCCAAACTGGCCCAATCAGAGTTCGTGAGCATTGCGGGCAAAACTGGAACAGCTCAGGTCGTTGCCCTGAAACCTGATGGGGACAAAGATAAGAACAAGGAGCCTCAAAAGGAATTTCGAGACCATGCCTGGTTTGTGGCGTTTGCCCCCGTAGAACATCCCAGGATTGCGGTGGCAGTATTAGTTGAACACATGGGGCATGGGGGCTCAGCGTCCGCTCCCTTAGCCAAGACCCTCATTGAAGCCTATATGGGCTATGAGACCACCCAACAGCCTACTCTCTAAATCAGAAATCCCATCCCTTAAGGACGGAGGACGACCCATCTCATGTCATTGATGAACGATAATGTAAACCGCCGAGGCCTGGATACCTTCGATTGGTGTTTCCTGGGTGTCATTATGGCCATTATCTCTGTGGGCATCCTATCCATTTATAGCGTCACCAATACCCAGGCAACAACTGGAATCCCCATTTATCTCAAGCAGGCCACATGGATGGTCGTCGGCTCCTTAGCCTTTTTGGTCGCGGTAGGTATTGACTATCACAAACTCGCTCGTCTTTCATATCTGCTCTATGGGATCGGGCTGATCTTACTTATTATCGTGGTAATTGCAGGCAAAACCAGTCGAGGCTCCCAACGATGGATTCCACTTGGCCCCTTTGCGGTCCAGCCTTCAGAATTCATTAAGATTCCTCTGCTACTCATGTTGGCTACCTACTATGGGACAACCACCCGTGAAGGCTGGGTGCGTCGATTGATCATACCCGGACTTATCGTGCTTCCAGGATTCTTACTCATACTTAAGCAACCGGACCTAGGAAGCAGCCTGGGCTTTCTGGCCATTTTTCTTGTGGTCGTTCTCACGGTGGGGATGAAGTCCAAAGCCTTTGGGTTTATCATATTAGCGGCCCTCATGCTTTTCCCGTTCGCCTGGGGCGGGGTCTGGGGCTCCCTGCACGAATACCAACAGGATCGGATTCTCAGCTTTGTCGATCCCAATTCTGATCCGGGAGGCAAAGGGTATCATGGGCTACAATCGCGCATCGCCATCGGTTCCGGCCAATTATTGGGAAAGGGATTATACGGGGGAACGCAAACCCAATTTAAATTTCTTCCTGAAGGCCACACCGATTTTGTGTTTGCCGTTTTCGCCGAGGAATGGGGCTTTATTGGATCAATGGTCTTACTTTCCTTATATATTCTCTTATTTTTGATGGGTTTAGAAATCGCGTTTAAAGCCAAAGACATTGTCGGAGCACTCCTGGCTGTCGGAGTGGTAGCCATGGTGGCCTTTGGAGTGGTCGTGAATATTGCGATGACATCAGGGCTGGCCCCTGTAGTGGGCATTCCACTCCCCCTTATGAGCTATGGAGGCAGCGCCATGGTGGTGAATCTCACAGCCTTGGGACTCTTGCTCAACGTAAAACGGAGACGCCTGTCGCTCCTTTAGGTATCATGTACCCTGCGGCTTAATTTTGACAGCGTTGGACTGGTTATCGCACAAAGAGAGAAACAACGGAGAATTTAATTCAGAAAAGTCCCAAAGCCGTGGATTTTTAACACACTTGCTGGAACAAGGAAGTGGACGCACAGAACCATCCTCAAATGGTTCCATACAGTATACATTTACAATTATCGACAGAATGGGCACAAAGCTATCTCAGATTTTGCCGGGCAGATCCAACAAATTGGCTCAGCCGTACGAGTAACATCTCTTCACCAACAATGTTGACGAAGAATAGCTTTTGGTCCCTTCTGAGAATGTAGGGAGATAACTATGGGAGTAGAAATTGCGATTAGTGTTACTCGGGAAGAAACACGGGTTGCCGTGCTCGACAATCATGTCGTGACAGAATTGTATGTCGACCGTCCAAGAAAAAAAGATTTTGTGGGAGACATTTACAAAGGCAAGGTCATTAAAGTTCTGCCTGGTATGCAAGCGGCCTTTGTCGATATTGGACTGGACCGGGCCGCGTTTATCCACGTATCCGATCTTTCGGTCGGAACCGAACCCGGGGATACCCTCGTGGATAGTGAAGAGGATGAACGGAGTCAAGACCTGCCGCGTCCTCGACGCCAAACCGCACGCCCCATTGAAAACCTGTTGACAGAAGGCCAGGAGCTTCTTGTACAAATTTCCAAAGGCCCAATCGGCACCAAGGGACCTCGGATTACCACGTACGTCTCCCTTCCCGGACGATTTTTGGTGCTCATGCCCAATGTCGACCACATTGGCGTGTCGCGAAGAATTACAAAAGACGACGAGCGCCATCGCCTGAAGGACCTCATGAGGCGCATTCGGAAACCCGAATATGGATACATTGTCCGGACCGTGTGTGAAGATGTACCGGAAGACGACCTCCAAACCGACGTGAGATTCCTCACGGCGTTATGGGAAGACACGCTCAAAGCGGCCGGTAGACAACCAGCGCCGTCCCTCTTGCATACGGATCTCTCCCTCCCGCTCCGGGTGGTGCGAGACTTATTCACCAAAAAAGTCGATCGCCTACTAGTTGACGCAAAACCGGATTTTGAGGAAGTCAAAGATTTTGTCCGGCGTTATCTTCCGGAACAAGCCTCCCGCGTACATTTCTATGACAAGAAGCAGGAAGGGTTATTCGATCACTTGGGGATCGAATTGGAGATTACCCGAGCCCTGAGCCGGAAAGTCTGGCTCAAGTCCGGAGGGCACATTGTGATTGACCACACTGAGGCCATGACTGTTGTGGACGTCAATACGGGGCGGTTTGTGGGGAAACGCGACCAGGAAGAAACGATTTTAAAAAACAACCTGGAAGCTGCTAAAGAAATTGGCTATCAGATAAAATTACGAGGCATTGGCGGGATCATCATTATTGATTACATTGACATGGAGCGGGAACGGAACCGTGAAAAAATCTATCAAGCCACCTTGGACGCACTGGCTGGCGATAAGGCCCAAACACGTATTTCACGCGTGACTGATCTTGGGCTCATCGAGATATCCCGTGAACGTGTCCGCGAAGATCTGTTACGGACGTTATCGGAAATTTGTGGTGACTGCGAGGGAAGAGGGTACACCAAATCGACCATGACCGTGGCGTATGAAATTTTTCGGGATATCCGGCGCATTGGAACCACTCGAGGACAACCACAGCACATCGTGGTCGGGGCTAATCCCAAAGTTATCGAGCTCCTTTTTGAAACGGAGCACAGTAGCATTGAGCAACTCGAACAGGAATTCCAACAACACATCTCCTTTAAGCCGGATCCATTACTGCATCTTGAACAATATGACATTGTCGTGGTGGGAAAAGTGACGCCACGCGCCGAGTCCCGGACGGCGTCCTAGGAGTCTGTCGGACTTAGGATGAATCGGTTGCAAAAGTGCCTAAGCGGTCCATTTTCCACCGCTTTCTTGAACCATAGTCCCACTATGGGCCGGCGAAATCGTCAAAATCTGGCCTCGCTCAGCCGCTTTTTCGTCCTCGATCCCCCAAGTCCGACAAGCTCCTAGCCACGCGAGAACGATTGAATCATGAACGATGACCTCCACTATCCTGCTCCGTCAACCGTACCACTTGTTTCCATGAACAGAAAGAAACGAAGAGCCAAATCCCTCCTTCAACTCTGGAAAAATCCGGAAGTCTCCATCGTCCGGAGGCGAACGTGGAATAATTTCTGGGTGAAGAGCCATGCGGACGGACCATTTGACGGGGATCTCCAGGCGCATATTCGCCATCCTCACAGAGGATCTGAATGACCTCACCCTTACAAGGATGGTTGGAACTTTTGGCAGTCAAAGGACTTGGCCCTGTTACTTACACCAGACTCATCAACCGGTTCGGCTCGCCTGAAGCCATTCGCTCCTCGAACGCCCACGCACTCGTATCAATGGGAGAAATTTCTCCCTCATTGGCCAGGGCTATTCATCAACCCATATCTACTGATGCACAAGATCAGATTGCCAAGGAATTGCAGGCCGTTCAGGATGGGCGATTCTCCATCCTGACACTCGTGGACGCACTCTATCCGCCACGATTAAAAACCATTACGGATCCTCCTCCGTTACTCTGGTGTACAGGCCAACTCCAGGACCGCGATCAACAGGCCCTTGCCGTAGTCGGCTCAAGAAAAGGCTCGCACATCGGACGGACATTCACGCGACAACTAAGTGGCGATTTGGCCGCACTGGGCTTTACGATTGTGAGCGGCCTGGCAAGAGGCATTGATGCGGCAGCTCACGAAGGCGCTCTCGCCACATCCGGGAGAACCCTGGCGGTGCTTGGATGTGGCATTGATCGAACCTATCCGCCTGAGCACGATCCGCTACGACAACGCATTGAACAGCATGGTGCCGTTCTTTCTGAATTTCCCATGGGAACCCCTCCACATTCTTACCATTTTCCTCAACGTAATCGGATCATTAGTGGACTCTCACTTGGTGTGATCGTCACCGAAGCCACCTCGCGCAGCGGGTCCCTCATTACGGCTCGGATGGCCTTAGAACAAAACCGTGAGGTCTTTGCCGTACCAGGAAATGTGACGAATACTTTGACTCGTGGGCCCCACCGCCTTATTAAAGAGGGAGCGAAATTAGTCGAAAATCCTTTAGATGTTGTGGAAGAAATTCTTCCTATGTTAGAACCCTCCTTCCGGGAGCAACTCGAGAAACAACAAGGCGCGCTTCAGCCTCAACCTTCCGCACCTTCACTAGGGGCAGAAGAACAACATCTATTTCATTGTCTTTCACTTGAACCTGTTTCCCTGGACGATTTAATCACTCAATGTACCTATTCTCCATCTGAAGTCATGAGCATTCTCTTGTCTTTGGAGATCAAAGGGCTTATAAAGCAGATACCGGGGCTGCAGTATCTCCGGGTGAGCATCCGATAGTACATCAACACATCTTTTCCCTCTGGGAAATTGTGCTCGTGAACAATTCAGGATTTTCATCACTGTCTATGGGTATATCACTCGTCATTGTCGAATCGCCTACCAAAGCCAAAACCCTGTTCAAATATTTTGGACGCAATGACCAAGCATTGGCATCTGTGGATCATCTTAAAGATCTCCCGAAGAGCAAACTGGGCATTGACCTCAAACACAACTTCGACGGTTCTCTCGCAAAAAAAATTGATTTGTAAGATACGCCACTGGTTTTCATGTTGGACCGAGTTGAAAAACCCGAGTAAAGTTTGCAATTTCCATCTGTCAGACACGGAGCAAAAACCCCTTATTGCCTTCAAAAACATTTTTTGGGATAGAACCGTCGGCAGGCTAGCCTTGGCGGATGGCTGGAACGGCTGCCGGATGGCCGACTGGGACCGCTGGAAAAAAATGAGTTGAACACCCAGCCTAACTTGCCTGTACCCTACGTCATCATTATGATGAGCACGCGAAAAAACCGGTCACATCGCGGCAGGTGGATTGTGACGGCGCCATTTTTACCCTGAATTTGTAGTGAATCTTGCACGAGTGAGTATCGGGTTCCCTTACATCAAAGATGCCAAAGGAGTCTTCCCCTGTAGAGGTTGCTAATGAGTAAATCGCTTATAATTGCCGAGAAGCCCTCCGTTGCAGCCGACATCGCGCGTTCGCTTGGCGGACTGAAACGCGAGAAGGATTATTTTGAAGATGACGAATATGTTGTCACTTCAGCCGTTGGGCACCTACTTGAAATCAAGGCGCCTGACGGCGTAGAGGTCAAACGTGGCAAGTGGTCTTTCGCCAACCTTCCGGTCATTCCCGATCACTTTGACCTGAACCCAATCGCCCGAACTGAGGACCGGCTCAAGTTGCTCGCCAGGCTGATCGGCCGCAAAGATATCGACCGAATTATCAACGCCTGTGACGCCGGGCGCGAAGGCGAGCTGATCTTCCGGCTGATTGTCCAGCACACGAAGGCCAAGCAACCGACAAGCCGGCTTTGGCTGCAGTCCATGACGCCCAAGGCTATTCGCGAAGCCTTTGAGGAGCTGCGCGATGATGAACAAATGAAGCCGCTCGCCGATGCCGCCCGCTGCCGATCAGAAGCAGACTGGCTGGTTGGCATTAACGGCACCCGGGCTATGACGGCGTTCAACTCCCAGGACGGAGGTTTTTACCTCACCACCGTTGGCCGGGTTCAAACACCCACCCTGACCATCGTCGTGGAGCGCGAGGAACAGATCAAGCAATTCGTCTCGCGACCCTACTTTGAAGTGCATGCCCAGTTTGATGTCGAGGCCGGACAGTATCCAGGTCGCTGGTTTGATGCGGGCTTCAAAAAGAATGACGAAGATACGGAACGGCGCGCAGAGAGACTTTGGGAACGCAATCAGGCTGAAGCAATCAGGCAGGCCTGCCAAAGTCAGCAGGCGGTGGTAAGTGAAGAAACCAAGCCGACGACGCAAAGCGCACCGATGCTGTTTGACCTGACCAGTCTGCAACGTGAAGGGAACGCCCGGTTTGGCTTTTCGGCCAAGGCAACATTGTCACTGGCGCAAGCGCTCTATGAACGCCACAAGGTGTTGACGTATCCAAGAACCGATTCGCGCGCTCTGCCGGAAGACTATCTATCTACCGTGAAAGATACGCTGGGCATTCTGCGTGATGAGCCAAGTGAGCGTTTGTCAGCCAATACCGGCGGCAGTGGCGGCAATCCGATAGGACCGCATGCGGCAAAAATTCTGAGCAATGACTGGGTCCAGCCGAACAAGCGCATTTTCAATGACGCGAAAATTTCTGATCACTTCGCCATTATTCCCACATTGCAGGCACCCAAGAATCTCAGCGAAGCCGAAGCCAAGATATACGACCTAGTCGTGCGTCGATTCATGGCGGCCTTTTTCCCACCTGCGGAGTTTCGAAACACCACCCGTATTTCCCAGATTGACAAACACCACTTCAAGACCGAAGGCAAGGTGATGGTCAAGCCGGGTTGGTTGGCCATTTACGGCCGTGAAGCCATTGCTGGCGAGGGCACGCTCGTAGCGGTAGGTGAGAATGAAAAAGCCACGGTCAGCGATATTGAAGTTCGCGACCTGGCGACCAGACCACCGGCCAGATATACCGAAGCCACACTGCTTTCTGCGATGGAAGGCGCCGGCAAGCTGATTGACAATGATGACTTGCGCGAAGCCATGTCTGGGAAAGGTCTGGGCACGCCGGCAACCCGTGCCGCGATCATCGAAGGCTTGATTAGCGAGAATTATCTTTTGCGCAAAGACAAGGCACTGATGCCCACCACCAAGGCCTTTCAACTGCTGACCTTATTACGCGGACTGGGGGTGACCGAACTTACGATGCCGGAACTGACCGGTGAATGGGAAAGCAAGCTTTCACAGATAGAACGTGGTCAGTTGGACCGCGAAGCGTTCATGCATGAAATCAGTAAGGTAGTAGAACAAATGGTTGCGAGGGCCAAAAACTACGGCGCAACAACCATTCCAGGCGATTACTCAACATTGCAATCACCCTGTCCCAAATGCGGCGGCCTGGTCAAAGAAAACTATAAACGGTTTGCCTGCACACAGTGTGATTTTTCAATTACGAAAATTCCTGGCAGCCGTCAATTGGAAGTACCCGAAGCAGAAACCCTGATTACCGAACGCACGATTGGTCCGTTGCAGGGATTTCGCAGTCGGCTTGGCCGACCGTTTGCGGCAATCCTCAAACTGACCGATGAACACAAGCTTGAATTTGACTTCGGTCAAAATGATGACGATGAAAACAGTGAACCGGTTGATTTTCACGGCCAGGAATCACTGGGCAGTTGCCCGAAGTGTCAGGCATCGGTGTATGAACATGGAATGAATTATACCTGTGAAAAGGCGGTCGGCCCGAACAAAACTTGCGACTTTCGAACGGGCAAAGTCATACTGCAACAGGAAATCGAACCCACTCAGATCAGAAAATTGCTGAGCGAAGGCAGAACCGAATTACTGGCCGGCTTTGTTTCATCACGAACCCGTCGCAAGTTCAAGGCTTACCTGAAACGCGGGGATGACGGGAAAGTCGGCTTCGAATTTGAGGCCCGTAGGCCCAAGGCTGGCGACGACCATGCCGCGAGCGGCAAAAAGTTGCCCGCGAAGGATGCCGCGACCAAGAAACCGGTCGCAAAAAAATCGGCTGCTAAGAAACCAGCTCCTATGGTCAAAAAGCTCAAACCCCGCTGATGAAATACCAGGGAACGCGGCCAGCTTGAAAATTCCCTCGCCTGTTCCCAATACCCTGAATGTAAAAGCGCAAAGCCCTTAAAATTGGGCGTCAAATGCGCTGCCAAGGATGGCGGGGGAGACCTGGTTCAAAAGCGCACAAAAAAGGCAAAACGTTTTATTCCTGCAGCAATTATCCTCCTTGCACCTTTATGATCTGGGATCGACCCGTTAATCGTCCCTACCCACAATGCCAGGCTCCATTCTTGATCGAAAAAATCAGGAAACAAACGGGAAGCAAATGCTCTGTCACAATGCGGATTGCGGGTATGAGGAGATAGCGGCACCAACGGAGAAGAACTCGGAACCAGCTTAAGATCCGACGGCGGGTTTAATGCCTTTCTGATGCTCAAAGACTTTGATGGGCTCGCCCTTCCCGTGAATAAACTCTTCGGTCACCAACACCTCTTTCACCTCGGCCTGCGACGGCAGCTCATACATCAAGTCTAACATCACCGACTCTAAGACCGCCCGAAGTCCACGCGCTCCTGTTTTTTGCAGATGGGCCTTTTTGGCAATCGCCAATAACGCCCCATCGGCAAACTTCAACTTCACTTTATCTAAGGATAATAACTTCTGATATTGCTTGATCAACGCGTTTTTGGGTTCCGTTAAAATGCGGACCAATGCCGGTTCATCCAATTGATCAAGAGCCGCAACAATCGGCAGACGACCGATTATTTCAGGAATCAGCCCATATTGAAGCAGATCTTCCGGTTCCACTTTGGAAAATAAGTCACCGATTTGATGTTGGCCACGTATCTGCACATCGGCGCCAAAGCCCATTCGCTTTTGGTTCAACCTCCGGTCAATGATGGTATCCAATCCTACGAATGCCCCGCCACAAATAAATAAAATATTGATCGTATTGACTTGAATAAATTCCTGATGAGGATGCTTTCTTCCCCCTTGAGGCGGAACATTGGCCACGGTCCCTTCAATGAGTTTCAACAACGCCTGCTGGACACCCTCACCGGAGACATCACGGGTAATCGAAGGGCTATCGGCCTTGCGGGTAATTTTGTCAATTTCATCAATGTACACAATTCCCCGTTCTGCACGCTCAACTTCATAGTCTGCAGCCTGCAGAAGTTTCAAGATAATATTTTCAACATCTTCACCGACATACCCTGCTTCCGTCAGTGTCGTGGCATCCGCAATCGTAAACGGGACATCCAGGTAATGGGCTAGTGTCTGCGCAAATAAGGTTTTTCCAGTCCCGGTCGGCCCGACAATCAGAATATTGCCTTTTTGAAGTTCGACATCCCCGATTTCATTTGCGGAAATACGCTTATAATGGTTATAGACGGCAACCGAGAGGACCTTTTTTGCCTTGTCCTGTCCGATAATGTATTGATCAAGATGTTGGTGAATATCCACCGGCTTGCACAGTTTCGCGGAAATCTCCTGGCGAGACTCCTGCCAATCCTCGGAAATAATCTCATTACACAAACCGACACATTCATCACAAATATAGACCGTCGGACCCGCAATGAGTTTACGAACCTGATCACGGTTCTTTCCGCAGAAGGAGCAACGAAGATTGGCTTCGGACTTCGCTTGTCTCGCCATAAGAAGTGCCTCCTTTGCCCTTAATCCTTACTTTTTGAACCTGACTTGGTGTCGTCCTTGTGCCCCTTTTCCTGACTTCGGACAATGACCTCATCAATTAATCCGTAGGCTTTGGCTTCTTCCCCTGATAGAAAATAATCCCGTTCCGTGTCTTCAGAAATTTTAGCCAGAGGCTGCCCTGTGTGAAAGGCCATAATCTCATTCAATTTTTCGCGGATCTTTAAAATCTCGCGCGCATGAATATCAATCTCCGTCGCTTGGCCCTGAAATCCTCCCATAGGTTGATGAATCATCACGCGTGCATTGGGAAGAGCAAAACGCTTTCCTTTAGTCCCTGCTGTTAATAACAAGGCGCCCATGCTTGCGGCTTGGCCTAAACAGATGGTGTTGATGGGCGACCTCACATATTGCATCGTATCATAGATCCCCATCCCCGCCGTCACACTTCCGCCAGGCGAATTAACATACAGATGAATGTCCTTTTCCGGGTCTTCGGATTCTAAGAAC
>JBDSHB010000290.1:0-14007 GCA_039918695.1 Nitrospirales bacterium
GGAGGGAAGGGATCACCTGGCTTAAAGAGCATGAGCTGGATACCTTAATAAAAATTCATGCGCAGGCTCCTGAAACAGATATCAGCGGAGTCGAAGGACATGGGGCATCCAATTTCTTAAACCTTGATGATATTTCACCCTTTGAGGAAGGATCGCCGCTTCATCCTCAAAGCATCATCTCGCTCCCCTTTGACGGGAAAACAGTGCGCTTTCCCTCAATCACGCCTTCTGCCTCCGACCACTTCGTTCAGCAAATCCATGGGTCAAAGGAAAAATGGGTGTTGATCACGGATGAGGAGGATGTTCCTCATGTCGTATTAGATGCGGACGGGTTCCTGAGGGAACTCCTGGTGGAACATCGAGACAAACCTCTTCGACATTGTCACCGGCCCATCATTCTTGGGGAAACCCATATTCCCCTCGGAGACCTTCTGACGCAATTCAAGGTCAACCCGGAACACCTTGAGGATGACGTCATTGACCACAATCTGATTTTGATTTGGACACCAACGCACAAACGGATTATTACCGGCGCCGACATCTTAGGGCGGCTCTTGCGCGGAATTGCCAAACGGAATCCACTGGTCAATTTCACGTAAAGGGAAAGGACATGAAAGACATACATAAGGAAATTTCGAGGAAAATGACACGTGAGCCACAACCGTATTCAGCGGAAAGTCTCCTGACACAACGATGAACCGTCACATGCTGAAAATACTCAAGCTGCCGGCCCTCTTCACCCTAACGATCCTTTCAGGCCGTGCGCCCGTCAAAGAATTGCCTAACCTGGACCAAGCCACCGCCATTGATCAATACCTCATGACTCAAGCTGTTGATCGCAGCCTCAATAATGAGAACACCACTCCTCTTCCTCTGCAACCGGGAGAAACGGTTACACTAGACACCACGGTCCTCCCCCTCGAAAAGCGTGTGTTCATTGGAGCACTGCGCCAGTGGTTGGGAGAGCAGGGATTCATTCTTACGCCCGAAGCCAAACATGCCAACTACCGGATTCACGTTCTGACTCAGGCATTAAGAACAGAACACAGTCAATCCTTCTTTGGCATACCACCTGTTCAGAGCGTCCTCCTCCCCTTTGCATTACCCAAAATTACGTTGTATGAGGCTCAATATTAAAATAGGATTTACCCGATCCGGCTCGGTATTTTCGAAAACACCACCGGTAAATTTATTCCTTCCACGCCATGGTTTGAGGCAACCACGTATTTAAACAAATAGACCCTATTCTTTTTCTTTGTTTTTCACGAAACGAATTTAATGGGACCTTTTGATGAAATTCCATCATCGTCCGCGAATGAGGAACCTGCGACAGATTACTAACCCTCGATCTTGATCAATCATATCCCTTCCTAGTCATTCAGGGAAGAATGAGAGTGATGGAGCCGTCCGAATTTCGAGCCTTTCCCGTGGCATTCTGGCTTCCACGGATACTATGGAGTATCGTGGCGTGTGGAATGCTCGCCGTGGGCATTCTGCTCTTTACCCTTACCGTCTTGTCAGATACCAAGTGGGTCAAAGATTCCTTGATTTCCATGTTGGAAGGTACGGCCGGTGGGCCCATTCAGATTGAAACCTTAAACCTGAATCTGTTTCCTTCTCCCGCAATCCACTTGTCGGGTTTATCCTTCGAAACTCATGATCCGGGCATTGTTGCCTTTCATGCCAACCAGGTGGAAGTGGGCATTGGATGGCGATCGCTCTGGGACAAAAAATTGTTTATTAATCGCGCCATGATCGATCAGCCGGAATTAACGCTTGAAGTACCTCTAATCACGAAGGAAGAAGAGCCGGTCACCCGGCAGTTGCCTTCTATTCAGGAATTTGGCATTCGTAACGGAATACTCCACCTGATCCACACTGCACCACCCCCGGCGCAGAAAATGGCACTGGACTGGGAAGCCATTCAACTCTCGATCATGGATGTGGAATCAGAAGGATCGGCACTCATTCACCTCTCGGCTCAGATTCCGGAACCTCAGCCTTCCTCCGCCCTCACCCTTGAGGGGACAATCACACTTCTCGACAAGGATGATACCTCCTCCCTGAAGGAACTTTCCGGGTTTCCCGCCGTGGAGGTCCGAGGGCAAATTGAAATTTCACAATTTCATCTTGGTCGACTCGTCCAGTTTCTGAGGGGACATGCGTTGGAAACACCGATTCACACACAAGCAAACTTTCAAGGAACCTTCACCTTTACTGTCCAGAAGGAACAGGATCTCCTCGACTTTCAAAGTTTTCAGATTGCCTTGGACGAATGGTCGTTTGCCGGCCAGGGCAGCATCGCAAATGTCCTCCATGAATTGCCATGGTTGAAGGTCTCAGGATCAACGCAACCCATAGCCATCGAACGGCTCCCGGACTTGGTACCCGATGACTGGGTGCCTACGGAATTCGACACTTTTCTCAGAGATCATCAAATAGCCGGAATGATGGCACTTCAGAGGGGATCGATAGGTGGGCCCCTGGACGGGAAGGGTTCATGGGAAGCACAAGGAACCATAGGCCTGGAAGGAGGCCAATACCTTCCTGCCCCTGGCCAACCCCTTATGACCAAGGTGGGCGCGACCGTTACCTTTGCGCCCTCTGCCCTTCAGATTTCTCAGGTCCGCGGAACCATTACTCCGTTCACCATTACCGCACCGGAAGCCAAGCTTGCTCTTGCAGAGGGGACCGTCCGACTTTCGATTCCCGCATTTCAGATTTCCAATGGAGACTGGAACTTGGATGGGAAAGCCGAATTTATCAACCGTCGGAATGCCCCCCCCGCGCTGACGGTCTCGGGATCGGCCTTGCCGATCTCCATCCAACACCTTGCCAATATTCTCCCTGAGCCCTGGCGCCCTGATTCCGTTCACACCATCCTGACGGAACGAGACATTGATGGCGAAATGGAACTCCTCACCGGCTCAGTCAACTGGATAGGGGATGAAGCCAACACCGTGATGTCGGAAGGCGTGATCCGTGTGGCCAACGGGCACGTCCTGGTCGATCCTCACCATCCACCATTGACTCATCTCTCTGGCTCGGTGGTCTTTGGTGCCAATCTCGTCAGGGTATTAAATGCAAAAGCCACGCTGGAGAACTCCAAGCTACTGGTGAAAGAGGCGACACTGGAATGGACGGACTCGGACATCTTCATGGACCTGCAAGGGGAAGGACTCTTGTCCGCTCATGATGTGCATCAGGCCCTGCTCCGCGACCCTCGCAGTCAATCGTTTTCGGAACCACTGTCCCTCTATCCTGACGTTCAAGGAGACATGCACCTCTCCACACGGATAACGGGCCCTCTGACCAACCCGTCTCAGATGCATATTCTCGATGGAGTTCTCGTGCTTGACGGAATGCATCTTTCCACCACCGGAAACAGGCTTCCCCTCCATCACATAACCGGCCATCTGTCATTTGATGAGCAACAAGTTCACATTCACCGGTTTAACGGAATAGTTGGAAAAAGTCCGGTAAACATCAAGGGCCAATGGTCATTTCGGAAAGATTCAAAGGCTTCGAACCTCGCGATGAAAGGTCTGTGGTCTTCAAATGACCTTCAGTCCCTCCTGCCTTCAATTATCCAAACCTTTTCCGCCTTTGAGGGTCAGGTCGGAACCACCCTCACCTTGTCAGGCCCGAACCTTCGCCCTGAATATCATGCCGAGTTGGACCTCACCAATATGGCGATGGCGACCAAGGGCCTGTTTCACAAACCTTCAGGCATCCCTGCGGTTCTTAAAGCCAAAGGAAGTATTCAAGAGAATAAGTCGATCAGGATGACAAAGAGCACATTGTCCATTCCTCCCTATTCCCTCGAAGCACAGGGCCAACTCTCATGGGCTGATCGCACCTATATTCGTGGGTTCCTTCAGACCCAAAGTGGAACGGGAGCCATGTTTCCGCCAGGAGTCATCGTGGGAGAAAAGAAACTTGGCCTCTCCAGTTTAGGCATCACATGGGGCCTTGAGGGAAAGAATTGGGATTGGACGACTTGGTCTATGAAAGGAAAAATCGAAGGGAACAACCGAAACCCGGAATCGACAACATCCAAGACAAACAAAGAATTTAAATCGGCCACCTTCCAATGGGCGCAAAAAAATCAACGGGGCAAGGGAGAGCTCACCCTCAAAGACATTCCAATCGAAAGCCTGTTGGTGCCTCGGTCGGATACTCCGTCTCCCTTGACAGGAACAGTGTCTTTGGTAACCTCGCTACACATGGGTATTG
Source organism: Nitrospirales bacterium (assembly GCA_039918695.1). Lineage (GTDB taxonomy): Bacteria > Nitrospirota > Nitrospiria > Nitrospirales > UBA8639 > Nitrospira_E. The sequence goes on from JBDSHB010000290.1 coordinate 4,237, forward strand.
GAAGTCAGGAGCTGATTCAGCGCTCGTTGACAGGGAAAGGACATGTCCAACTCGAGAAGGGACTGATTCAAACGGGACCTGTCCTCTCAAAAATTCTGGGCATTTTGAATGTGCCGAGCTTATTAATGGGAAAAGTGAACCTGTCGGAAGAGGGGCTTCCGTACGACCGAATAGAAGGATCGTTTGCCATAGAGAATGGGCTACTGAGTTCCCAGGATTTGGCACTGAAAAGTCCGGTCATCAAGTTAACCGCCGCAGGAACCTATGACCTTCCCACCGAAAAGCTAAATGGCATGGTAGCGGTTAGCCCGTTTGGGGCCTATTCGGGTTTGCTCAAGGACATCCCTCTGTTCGGCTCTCTAATGAAGGGCGACCGAAAGGGCCTCATGACCGCGTTGTTTGAAGTCAAAGGTCCCCGAACCAAGCCGGAAATTACCTACTTACCCTTGGAGTCCTTAACCGGAGGGCTGAAAGGGTTCGCGCAATTTGCGGTGGATGTCCTCAAAAATGTCGTCACGCTTCCTATCTCGGATACCGAAAACCAGAATGCAGATCGCACCTCCAAGTAACACATCGTCAGAGGAGCCCCTAAGACAGTGTTTAGGGATACATTTCAATAGGGAAAACACCAATTGCTAAGGGAGAAGGACACGTTGAATAAGAAACATCATCGTCTATCTTTTTGGTCTTCATCCATTCTCTGGACCCTGCCTGTTCTTTTGTCCGGCTGTTTTTCCCCGAAAGCTCTGGAACATGTGGTCATCGCATATGATAAATCTGTGACCAGATCTCTGGTCGAACAATTGCTCATCAATATTGCCAGGTCTCATCATCATGAACCAGTGCATTTTACAGCCATTTCCAGCATTGCCGCCACGTTTGACTATCAATATTCGGTGGGAGCCACCCCGCCCTTGGGGGGACTCAACGGAGGATTTGCCCTCTCTCCCATCTTTGGGGCCACCATTGCTGAAAATCCCACTTTTACCATTAGTCCTATTGAAGGAGAAGATTTTACCCAACGCCTCCTGACGCCTCTCCGGGAAACCAAATTGACACTCCTGCTCAGACAGGGGGTCGACATTGATCTGCTCCTTCGACTCATGGCCGGTGAAATCCGTACGACCACGAATAATCATGAAACCGCCTACTATAACCGACCGTCAGATAAGGCGGGATACCCCATATTTCGACAAATCGTCCTTCACCTTTCTCAGTTACAAGACAACAATCAACTCTATATAGAACCATTGGTGTATGACCGGGAATGGACCTTGCCATTATCCTCCTTTTCTGCCGGAGACTTTCAAGCCCTGGAAAACAACTATCGCGTGATTGTGGATGCGGATAACCAAATTTATACCATTCAAAAACGGTCGATCGGGCATACCGTAATAACGAACTACGACCCGACCAGCATCTCCAATGCAGAGCGATTAATTCTACAGGCCAAGGCGGATCGTTGGCCGCCGAACGATATCCTGGTCGATATTCGACCCGGAAATCCGGGAGGGGAATACTCGATACAAGGGGCCTTTCGACTCCGGAGTTTTCACGGCATTCTCAATTTTCTGGGTCGAACCATCGAGGGTGAGCCGGAGTATCATGTGGATCCGGATTCACGAACGGGAATCGTCGGAGAAAATCCGGTCAGAGTTATGGACATTATCGAATCTTCTATTGAACGCCCCAATGCCCAACTTTCCATCATCCATGATGGACAGTATTATTCCATCGCCGATGATGACAAGCGATCATGGAATCAAGAGTCATTCCGCTTGCTATATCAATTGTTTCAAATGACCGTCACCGATGCCCCACGCGGGAATGCCCCTAGTATTACCATCGCGAAATGAAAAATATGCGCATGAATGATCCATTCTGCTTGCGAGAGTGAACCCTTTTACCTCCCTTAAGAACCATTGAGGGATGTAGGCTGTTGGAATTCACCATATACATCTCCGCCTTCAGGGATCTCATATCATCTCCCAAGATGTCCCTGGAAGTAAGAGGGTCGGTTACCCTGCCATCTGCATCTAACCCCCCGACTCTATACAGGGAGGGGACAGGTTATCCTTTTCCGGAACAACCTCTTCCTGTGGGTCCTTCCTGCTTCAACCTGAGGCCCTCAATTTAACTGTAATCTGTTTAAACCTGTTGTTTACTATAGAAGTTTTCGTGGGACTTAACTTTGCAAATTCAATTCACACATGGAATGCCTCTTGCACCATGGAATTTATGAAGACCGCCTGAGGGTCTTGTTCATTGAAATTCTTCCAAAAGAAACTATACGGTATGGGAAGTTTTAAGCCTATCTTCGGCAAAATTTTCCGACATTGGTAAAATGATTATCTTGCTCTTAGGGGTTCGAGGGCGATATGGTACATTCCTTTTTAGCCTGGGATTTCTTCCCAGGTTTCGATATCCGGAAGGAACGGTTGCCCTTGGGTAGCTTTTGTTCTCCACTCCTCCTTCTCATGGTGATCCACGCGTCAACGGATTATCATTTCCAGCCACCAACATGACTGTTCTCATACGTTTCATCCACTGCCTGTTTCTTGCTGTAGTCATGGTTGGGTGTCTATTCGAAACTGCATCGGCGCAACCGGATTCATTCAAAACTTCAAAGCAGGCACCAGCCGCAGTTCCCACCACGGTGACCTTGAGCTTGAACGAATCCTTATCCCTGTTCCTGGAGAAAAATCTCAATCTCTTGATGACAAAATATGGCATCGACGATGCCAAGGGAAGCGCCATCACGGCTCAACTCTTCCCCAACCCGATCTTTTCCCTGTTTGGAGGAGCCGCATTTACCCAGCAGCAAACATTTAAAGGCACGCGCTATATCACCCCACAAATCGAACAGATGTTTCTACTTGCCGGCAAGCGTGGCTATCGGATTGAAAGTGCCGGCTATGGCGTCCAGGCTGCCGAGGCGACATTCACCGATGCCATTCGTCAACTGACGCTCACGCTCAAAGACACCTATTACCAAGTTCAATTGGCATCCCGTCGGCTTGATCTCGCAAAAGATAATCAGGAGCGGTTTCATCGAATCTTAACCATTGGGGAATTACGCTTTAAAAAAGGCTTCATTGCCGAAGTGGACCTTATTCGTCTTCGCCTCCAGGCAGTAAACTTCGGAGCACAGGTCATTAAATTTACGCAGGAAGTCCAAACGGCACTCGCCGACCTCCGACTACTCCTGGCCTTCCCGCCCACAACGGATCTTGTGTTAACCTCCGACCTCCTTTATAAACGGGTAATACCCGATATTGATAAACTGCGGACCGAGGCGTTGAACAAACGTCCGGACCTTCAAGCCAGACGGTTCGTCCTTTCCCAGCAACAAACCAATTTAAAATTAGCCAAATCCCTCCGGATTCCCGATCCCATTGTCGGAGCCGCGTTCACCATTCAGGGGCCGCAAGGCGGGAGCAACCAACAATTATACGGACTCACCATGGAAGTGCCGCTCCCGGTCTTTGACCGCAATCAGTGAGGCATTGCTCATGCCGAAATCGCCATTCAAGTCGCGCAAGTCGATCTTCACCAGACCACGTTGGAAGTACAAAATGAGATTGAAGTGAATTACCGGAATTTAACTCAATCCCAACGTCTGGTGGAGGCCTATGAGGCGGGAGTACTGGACGATGCCAAAACCACATTCTCCATTCTCGAAAAAGCTTATCAAAAGGGTGGCGTGACGCTGATAGATTTGCTCGATGCCGCCCGCACCTCACAGACCATTCTTCAAGACTACTTGGAAGCCCTGTTTGATTACCAACGAAACCTATTTCTCTTAGAACGAGCTGCCGGCCAGGACATTTTATGACAACCGTACCTCGTGTATTCCTGTATGTTCTTTTCATCATGACCCTCAGTGGGATGGCCTGCAGCCAGGAAAGCCCACCACAAACATCGGCGACCACGGCCCCCGCCTTTACGAAAAGCGACAAGGCAATTCACGCACCCTCAACACCGGAGACCCAAATCGTCACAGCCCTAGTGACCGTTGGGCCCTCCCACCCCGTCTTGTCCTTAGCAGGAAAAGTGTCCTATGGAGAGGATCGATATTCAAAGGTTTCTTCAGCCTTGGTCGGTCGGGTACAAAAAATCCATGGGCAATTAGGAGATTTCGTGAAAGCAGGAGAACTCCTGGTCGCCATTGAAAGTCCGGAAATTGCTTCGGCGTATTCGGAATTCATCAAAGAACATTCTGATTTATCCTACGCCCATCGGTCATACGGGTTGGCCAAAGACCTGTATGAGATCAAAGCGCTTCCTCAAAAAGATTTAAAGCAAGCCGAAAACGATTTCGTGAAGGCCAAGGCGGAATTCCGGAGAGCCCGGGAAAGACTCCTGGCCCTTCAGGTTTCCAAGGAGGAACTCGATAAACCCATAGCCGACCAGACGATTACGTCAACCTATCAAATCCGAAGCCCCCTTTCCGGCACCATCGTGGACCGGGCCGTGACCCCTGGACAATCGGTCAGCGGGGATCCAAATCAAGTGCTTTTTACTGTAGCCGATTTAAACACCGTGCAAGTTATCGCGGACGTCTACGACCGAGATCTGGGACTTGTAAAAATCAAACAACACGCGACGGTGACCGTCGAAGCGTATCCGGAGACTGCATTTCCAGCCACCATCTCATCCATCGGCGATGTCGTGGATCAGACCACCAGGACCATTAAAATCCGAGCGGTCGTCAACAACACCGATCGCAAACTCAAGCCGGGGATGTTTGCTCGTTTGAATGTCAAACTGAGCGAGAGCCGCCCCTTTCCTCTTATTCCTCAAGAAGCGGTTCTGGAAATTGACGGAAATATGTATGTCTATGTCGCGAATGGCGAAAATCATTACATAAAACGTCCGATCAAAACCGGATTCCCCTCCTCCGGCCACATGTCCGTCCTCCAGGGCCTCGAGGCGGGCGAAACGATCGTCGTCAAAGGGGCCGTACTCCTCAAAGGCCAGGACATGAATGTCGAGGACGGGGGATTGTCCTCCGAACACACGCCTCCCCCTTCTCCCCCGACATCATGATCGGCAGACTTGTCGAGCTGTCACTCGTCCAACGTGCTCTGGTCTGCACATTCGGGATCTTCCTGCTCTTTGGAGGACTTTATGCCTTTCATATCCTTGACGTGGTTGCCTACCCGGATCCCTCGCCACCCTTTGTCGAAGTCATTTCTCAAAAATCGGGATGGTCCGCCGAGGAAATGGAGCGAATCATCACCATCCCCATTGAAACCGCTCTCCAGGGCATTCCCGGCCTTACCAATGTGCGTTCCTTGTCTCTGTTTGGATTAAGTGAACTCAAGGTCTATTTTGAATTTGGCACCAATTGGTATGCCGTCCGCCAGGAAGTGCTGAATCGGCTCCATACCGTTGATCTGCCCGAAGGCGTCAAACCCGAACTCTCTCCCTGGTGGGCCATCGCAGAAATCTATCGATATGAATTAGTCGGAGACGGCTATTCGCTCACCGACCTCAAAACCATCCAGGACTGGCAGGTCCGGCGTGCATTCAAACAGGTGCCCGGCATTATTGATGTGACGGCGTTTGGAGGCACCACAAAAGAATATCACGTGGACCTGGATCCCGGAGCCCTTCTCACCTATGGAGTCACTCTTGCTCAGATCAAATCAGCCCTCGCCAATAGCAATGCCAATGTTGGTGGCAGTTATTTGGCCTTGGGGCCCCAAAGTTACAATGTCAGGGGAGTAGGATTTATCGACAGTTTGGAGGATGTAGCCAAAGTCGTCGTGGCGGTCAAAGACGGCACTCCCATCTTTATTGAAAATCTGGGAAAAGTGTCCATTGGCAACGCGATCCGTTTGGGACAAGTCGGCATTAACGAGGTAGAAGACACTCTGGAAGGGGTGATCCTTCTGCAACGGGACACGCAGGCCCTACCCACCCTGGCGCGTGTCAATCAAAAGATAGAGGAATTAAACCAAAAGAAACTCCCCGCCGGCGTCCAAATCAAAACCATTTATGACCGGACCACCATGATCAACACCGTCATTGAGACGGTCGTGCACATATTAATCAACGGCATGATATTGGTGCTCATCGTTCTCCTCTTTTTCCTGGGACATTTCCGGACCGCCCTGATCGTTGCCTGCACGATTCCCCTTGCTCTGCTATTCACTTTTTCCGCCATGGTCCTAATGGGACAATCCGCTAATCTCATTTCTTTGGGAGCCATTGATTTCGGAATTATCGTCGATGCTCCCCTGGTCATGGTCGAAAGTATTTTCTATTACCTGTGCCACCATGCCAAACCCGGGGTCACGACTCCTCAGCTCATTGCCAGGGCCGCCCGTCATGTGGGGCGACCTATTTTATTCTCCACGGTGATTATCGTTGTGGCGTTTATTCCCCTTTTCACGATGACAGGGGTGCCGGGAAAAATTTTTGCTCCCATGTCCATTACCTATGGCCTGGCCCTCGCTGGTTCGTTGCTGCTGGCTTGCACCCTCGCGCCTGCCATGTGTTCCTTCATGCTCAATGGACCCATGCGCGAACAGGAACCCAAACTGGTTTCGATGCTCAGGCAAAGCTATCTGGCCGCTCTGCGTTGGGGACTTCATCATCAGAAGCCGGTGTTAGGGGCGGTCGGTATGCTCTTACTGGTCACCATATTAGCACTCAACTTCATGGGCGGAGAGTTCATGCCGGCGTTGGAGGAAGGCAACATCTGGGTGCGAATTCGCATGCCGATTGATATCCGGTTTGAAGATGCCACAGCCTTAGCCAGCCGAATGCGGAAAATGTTTATGGAATCCCCTGAAGTGGCCACCGCGGTCTCACAGCTCGGACGTCCGGATGATGGAACAGACCCCGAAAGTTTTTTTAATGTGGAATATTACGTCAATCTTAAACACCGAGATGAATGGCGCCCCGGCCTGACCAAAGAAGGCCTGATCGAGGAAATTGAAGGACGCCTGGAAACGATCCCCGGGCTCAAGGTCAACTTCTCCCAACTCATCCAAGACAGTGTGGAAGAAGCCATGTCGGGCGTGAAAAGCGAAAACTCGATTAAGCTCTATGGTCACAACCTCACAGAACTTCAAACCCTTGCGGAAAAAGTCGAGGGTGAACTTAAAAACATCCGGGGAGTGAAGGAACTCAGTATCAACCGGACCATGGGACAACCCAACCTCCTGATTCAAGTTGACCGGCAAGCCTGTGCCCGGTACGGCATACAAGTCGGGGATGTGAATGCCATGGTTCAAGCCGCTATTGGTGGGGAAGCCGTCACGGAAGTGATCGAAGGGGACCGACGATTTGAATTAGTGGTGCGATTCCTTCCCGAATACCGGCAAGACGAAACTTCCATTGGGCAGATCCAAGTCAGTTCTCCCGAAGGCGTCGGCATACCGCTCAAACAATTAGCCACGATTGTTCGACAAACCGGCGCCTTTATGATTTATCGAGAAAACCACGAGCGATATATCCCTATCATGTTCAGTATCCGCGACCGGGATCTCGTGAGCACCATTCAGGAAGCCCAACGACATTTACAGGAAAAAATTCAACTCCCGGAAGGGTATCATCTCGAATGGGCGGGGCAATATGATCAATTGGTCAAAGAACAGCAACGCCTGATGATTGTCGTACCCCTCACCATGATTCTCATTCTCTTTTTGCTATACCTCACGTTTGGATCATTCCGGTACGCCTTGATTGTGCTTGCCACCGTTCCCTTTGCTATGATCGGAGGGGTACTCTCTCTGGTCCTGACTCAAACGCCATTTAGCATTTCCGCAGCGGTAGGATTCATTTCCACATTGGGGATCGCCATTCTGGGCGGCGTCTTAATCGTCTCCAGTATCCGGGAGTTGGAACAAAATGGCATCCCCCTCAAGGAAGCTATACTTTCAGGAGCGGAAATGCAGATGCGACCGGTATTAATGGCCACCCTGGGAGCCGCATTGGGCTTAGTTCCCGCTGCGCTCGCGAGTGGCATCGGTTCGGAGGCTCAAAAACCCCTGGCCCGGGTAGTGGTGGGCGGCATGTTGACCGCCACATTCCTTATTTTATTCGTTGTTCCAATTTTGTACCAATTGACCAGTCAGTACTCTAAGAGAAGTTCCCGATCTCAACCCAATCCAGAAGAACAGGAACTCATCGACCAGGACACTATTCAGAGTAGCGAGCATCCTTAACAATTGGCATGGCTTGGCTTGCCTTACCAACTCCATATTCGATCCGCTAAAGTTTCCGAAAAGCTTGGGGATTCCCTTTTTCTAAGGAGACGCCAGCGGAGTATTCTCTCAACACCAAAGATACCTTCCCTTTCCGTCGTGAACACTGGCCCTATCATGCCCTATTAAACGAACGGTAAGTTTGACTAGTCTTCATCCATCCGAACAGGTGTATGGTGGATCTCAATCTCCTCTATGCCAGGCTGGGTGATTCCTCAGATGGAGTCGGCAGAAATCAGCTGAGATGGGTTGGCACCAGACCTTGACAACCGGTTTAGTCAAAACTTAGGCCAGTCGCATCTGCTCCAAGGACGCAAACGCATTCCCCCCACTGGAGTCCGGTATGATGGTCAACTCAAGAACCATGACCGCCGGAAGGTCGACGTGATGGTCTTCCGACTGGGAAGTTGCGCCTTCTGGACTGAAGTTCCACTGCTGTCGCACGATTACCCGGAACGACTCCCCGCCATCCGGCGACCAACGCAAGACGTACTCTTGCGTGCGCCCGGTGCGGGCTTCTACGAAATGCACCCAGATCCGTCGGCGCCGCTGCGGCGCGGCGAAGAGAAGCCGGATCGTCTGCTTCCACGGCCCCGCGGCACGCCACCCCGAAGCCCGACCAGGCAGCAACGCGGACTCAATGGGATGAGCGGCGTCCTCCGTAGTGATTTCCACCTCTGCGAGCCCCTCCACATTCAACCAGTCCTCCCCAAGAGGTTCGGTTCCTTGCTGAACATGGCAGATAAATCGCTTTTGCATTAACGTGTCTCCCGATTTCAAACTGAAAAAATATCCAGCTACCTAACTAGGGATTATTTGGTTCCTCATGAGTCTATCGGTCTAGTCCACCAGCAGCAAATGTCTCTGTGGTATCCGAATCCACCCCTCGCTCCTGCGCAACACCAAGTTTCCATTGCACGCTCTGGAATAGTCGAAGCGGGTTTTTTGGTTATTGAACGGAATACCTCAAGCAGCATAAAGGGATTGGGATCGTTCACTGGATGGATTCTGGAAACAGGAAGAAAAGAGGATCCATGAAGCAAAGGGACAGATGGTCGTCAATGAAGAATTTTAGGTCGGTGGCACCACCACCAATTTCCATTCACGATCCGCGACGAAGGTGCACGAAACGCCACTTCTGCTTGAGCACCCGATAGACGGCCTTCTTGTTCACACGGCATTCCATCTGTCCCGCAAGAGCGGCAAGAGGTGCCGATACCTAAAGGTTGGATATTAATATGAATAAACTGCCGTAACGCCTCGATCCTGGGCGCCTCGATTAGGGTCCTCCTCTTCGGGCTCCGCGCCACTCGGTGCATCCTCGCACGCCGACCCTCAAGCACGACAACCGCGTCGGTCGGAGACACCCGATACGGTGGTCCTCACGCGTCGAATGTTTTTCGGGCTAAAGGCTAGGGTTTCAAGACCTCCCAAAAGGTCGTTGTCGGGCACCAGATCAACGACCTTCTGCTTCCGCATCATGACCTGCTCCTCCCTGAGCGCTCCCACATCTTTCGAACAACCCGGCAGCGCGGCCTGCCCCCCAGAAGGA
>JBDSHB010000291.1:0-5132 GCA_039918695.1 Nitrospirales bacterium
GGTTGATGACGGAAGATCTGCAATTAGATCCAGACATGCGCCGCTTGGCGGGGGAAGAATTGCAGAGCCTGGAAAGTCAACGCGAAGCCATGGAGGCCCAAGTCATTGAATTGCTCTGCCCGGCGGATGAAGGGGATAATAAAAATTCGTTCATTGAAATTCGCGCAGGGACCGGGGGAAGTGAGGCGGCACTTTTTGCCGGCGATCTTCTTCGTATGTACACGAAGTTTGCCGAAACTAAGGGGTTACGGGTCGAATTAATGGAATTTCAGGAAACGGGTCTTGGAGGGATTAAAGAAGCGGTATTGCTGGTTGAAGGCAAGGGAGCCTTTGGAAATTTTAAGTATGAAAGTGGGGTGCATCGGGTGCAGCGGGTTCCCACGACAGAGGCGAATGGACGAATTCATACGTCTACGGCCACGGTCGCGGTGATGCCGGAGGTTGAGGAAGTGGAGGTGCACATTGACCCGAAGGATTTACGGATTGATACCTATTGTTCATCAGGGGCTTGTGGACAGAGTGTCAATACGACCTATTCCGCGATCCGGATCACTCATATCCCGACGGGAGTTGTGGTGACTTGTCAGGACGAGCGATCACAGCTAAAAAATCGAACGAAGGCCATGAGAACCCTTCGGACACGAATTGGCGATGCCGAGCGCGAAAAACAAGAAGCCTCTATTGCGCAACAACGCCGTTCCCAAGTCGGGACAGGGGAACGGAGTGAGAAAATCCGCACGTATAATTTTCCACAAAATCGCGTGACCGACCATCGAATTGGGCTGACGTTGCACAAATTGGATCGGGTGATGGAAGGCGACCTTGATGGGTTAATCGCGGGCCTCAAAGCCCAATGATCCCTTTCGTGTAACCCCCGGTCAGTCTCCTCCAACTGTTCAACGCATGTGCACTTTTTGAGGCTCAGATGCCCCCCTTCACTTCCTATTCACAGTTATATCGTGGTGCGGTTAAGACGCTGACTCAAGCGGGGATTGCCAACGCCCGCCATGAAGCCCTGTGGATTCTTGAGGATGCCCTTGGTATTACGCGACTGCAACTGCATGCGAATCCAGACACTCCCGTAGATGCGGAAGTCTGTCAGCGGGCTGTTGCCTTGTTTCAGCGCCGTGCGTTACATGAACCACTTCAATATGTATTGGGAACTCAAGATTTTTTTGGTCTGGATTTTCTCGTTCAACCTGGGGTGCTCATTCCAAGACCGGAGACAGAATTGCTGGTGGAGGAGGCTATTGGGTTTCTGGGGGCTGACGCGCGGCCGGTGATTCTGGATGTCGGGACGGGCTCTGGATGTCTGGCGATCAGTCTGGCAGTCAACCTTCCTGGAGCGGTAATTATCGCATCGGACAAGTCAGTTCCGGCGCTGCATCTTGCGAAAGTCAATGCCATGCGTCATGGGGTTGCGCAACGAATTCTGTGGGTGGCGGGTGACCTGCTTTCCCACTTGTTATCCGGAAATTTAGCAGGTAAAGTGACCGCCATTATTGCTAACCTGCCGTATATTTCCCATGCGGAATGGGAACACCTTTCTCCAGATGTCAAAGACTTTGAACCACGGCTGGCGTTGGATGGAGGGCCGGATGGACTCGATGTGTACCGGCGGTTATTGGATGAATTGCCGGGACTTGTCTCCTCAAAGGGATTTATCCTCATGGAAGTGGGCGTTGGTCAGGCTGACCTTCTGTGCCGGGATCCTTCCCTCACAAATGCGTTTAAGACTGTGAAGGTCCGGCCGGATTCCCAAGGTATTCCACGAGTGGTGTGCGTGCAACAGCGTCTGGTATAGACACGGAATATTGTAAATGGATCAAATTCGAATCACGGGCGGATTGCCGTTAAAGGGGTCCGTTGAAATCGGCGGAGCCAAGAATGCCGCTTTGCCAATTTTGGCGGCGACGTTGTTAGGGGGTGGGGAATGCGTGATCGACCATGTTCCACACGTTCGTGATGTGATGACGATGGGAAAATTACTGGCCTTGTTAGGAGTGACGGTGCAAGAAGAAGGCGACAGGGTCAGACTTGATGCGGCTCATGTGCAATCGATTGAAGCGCCGTATGATTTGGTCAAAACGATGCGAGCCTCTATTTTAGCCTTAGGGCCTTTACTCGCTCGGCTGGGAGAAGCCAAGGTTTCTCTTCCGGGCGGATGTGCCATCGGCACCAGACCGGTCAATCTTCACCTTAAAGGATTGGAGATGATGGGTGCGGAAATTCAAGTTGAGCATGGATATATCCATGCCAAAGCCGGTCGTCTCAAAGGGGCAAGGATTGACTTGGATTTCCCGACTGTCACGGGCACTGAAAACCTGATCATGGCGGCTTGTCTGGCTGAAGGGACCACGAGTTTGCATAATGTCGCGCGGGAACCGGAAATCACGGATCTCTGTGCATTCTTAACCACGCGGGGCGCCAAAATTCATGGGATGGGAACGGACACCATTACGATTGAAGGGGTGAAGGAACTTCATGGGGCAGGGCATTGGGTAATCCCCGATCGAGTTGAAGCCGGCACCTATTTGATGGCCGGAGCCATTACCGGTGGGGATGTGATGGTGAAAGGGTGTGTGACGGATCACTTAGGCAGCGTCCTGAAAAAAATACAGGAAATGGGTGCTGAGTTAACCGAAAGCCATGACGGCGTGCGAATCCGCCGGTCCGGTCCGCTCAAAGCGGTGGAAATAAAGACTCTCCCCTATCCAGGCTTCCCGACCGATCTCCAAGCCCAAATGATGGCGTTGATGTCGGTGGCAGAGGGAGTGAGCGTGATTTCTGAAACCATTTTTGAAGGGCGGTTTCTGCATGTCCCTGAACTTCACCGGATGGGAGCGTCGATTGAGATTGATGGGCCACATGCCGTGGTCAAAGGCGTGCCGTTGCTTACGGGTGCACCGGTGATGGCTTCGGATTTACGCGCCAGCGCAGGCTTGGTATTGGCCGGGTTAGCGGCTGAGGGCGAAACGACTGTGTCCCGGGTCTACCATTTGGACCGCGGCTATGAGCGGCTGGAAGAAAAATTTCAGGCCCTGGGTGCGAAGATTGAGCGGGTTCGCGAGATGGCATGAGCGACGTGATTACCATTGCCCTTTCCAAGGGTAAACTTCTTGATCCGACTCTTGAATTGTTCCGGCAGGCAGGCTATACGGGATATCATGTGCGAGCGGATGACCGTCGATTAATTTTGGAATTCCCGGAGCACGGGCATCGGGTCTTAATTGTTCGCCCAAGCGATGTGCCGACATATGTTGAATATGGCGCCGCCGATTTAGGAGTGGTTGGTAAAGATGTTTTGTTGGAGCAGAGCCCGGATGTCTATGAACCGGTTGACTTGAACTTGGGAGTCTGTCGGTTGGTGGTCGCCAGGCCGAAGGGGCCACAGCTTGTGCAACGGATGTCTTCCAAGCTTCGGGTGGCAACCAAATATCCCACGATCACCGAGCGCTATTTTAACCAACAAGGTTTGCCTGTGGAATTGATTAAGCTCTACGGGTCGATCGAGTTGGCCCCATTGGTCGGGTTGGCCGATCGGATTGTCGACCTTGTGGAGACCGGAAACACCTTGAAAGCCAATAATCTGGTAGAGGATGAAGTCATCGCCTGGTCATCTGCCCGATTGATTGTGAACCGGGCGAGCTTAAAAATGAAACATGCCGTGATTACAGAACTGATTGCCCGGGTAAAGAAAATTCTTTCCCGTTCTCGCTCCAAAAAGGTCCACGTATGAAAATTGTTTCCCACAAGGACCAAGGGTTTTCGCAGGCGGTGAATCGCGTATGCCAGCGGGCAGCTCAGCAAAACACCAAGGTTGAAAAAGTCGTCAGAACAATTTTGGATGCTGTTCGGCAAGAGGGCGATCGGGCGCTTCAGCGATTGACCTGGAAATTCGATCATGTCCGAATCAGTCCTGACGGTCTTCGTGTGACGTCGAAAGACGTCGAACGTGCGTACGCCGAGCTTCCGTCCTCAGATATTAAAGCGTTGAAATATGCTGCGAATCGTATTCGGACCTTTCATCGTCGACAACGAAGGACATCCTGGGTCTATCGAAAAGAGGGAATTCAATTAGGCCAACGGATCACGCCGTTAGATACCGTCGGTGTGTATGTTCCAGGCGGAAAAGCACTGTATCCATCATCGGTGCTGATGAATGCCATCCCCGCGAAAGTGGCTGGTGTGAAGCGAGTCGTCATGTGTACGCCGACCCCGACCGGCATCATCCATCCCGCCTTGTTGGTGGCGGCGGATGTCGCTGGAGTGGATGAAATCTATCGGGTAGGTGGAGCCCAAGCCATTGGGGCCTTGGCCTTTGGCACCTCGACGATCCAGCCCGTTGATAAAATCGTCGGTCCTGGGAATTTGTATGTGGCCACGGCCAAACGCCTGGTCTATGGCCAAGTCGATATTGATATGATTGCGGGTCCGAGTGAATTGCTGGTCATTGCCGATTCCGCCAGTAACCCCCTTCATGTGGCCGCCGATCTCCTTTGTGAAGCCGAGCATGATGAGGAAGCTTGTGTCTATCTGGTGACGACTTCTCTGACTCTTGCCAGACGGGTTGCGACCGAAGTGACACGCCAACTCGCACAGTTGGGGCGCCAGGCGATTGCGTCCAAGGCCATTCAAAACCATGCCCTGGCGTTTGTTGTGCGAACCTTCGATGAGGCGTTTGAATTAGCCAATCGGATTGCGCCTGAGCATCTATCATTGAATATGGACCGGGCGGGAGACTATGTGTCCCGGATTCGTCATGCGGGTGCCATTTTTGTTGGGCGCTATACCCCTCCTGCCGTGGCGGATTATGTGGCAGGGCCCAATCATGTGTTACCAACCGGGGGCAGTGCCAGATTTTTTTCGTGTTTGGGTGTCGATGAGTACATGAAAACCAGCAACGTGGTGTTCTATTCGCAAGCCGCGTTGCGCAAAGCCAATGCTCCAGTGATGCGGCTGTCTAAGCTGGAAGGCCTGGATGCACATGGGCGATCAATGGAGAGTCGATGGACATGAACCAAAGCCTTGTTCCCAGAACGGCTTCTCAAGAACGGAAAACCGCAGAAACGGCTATTCGAGTGCAATGGGGCCTCGACGGGAGCGGCAATAATCAGATTAAGACCTCAATC
>JBDSHB010000292.1:0-2791 GCA_039918695.1 Nitrospirales bacterium
TGCTACATCCCCTAATCTGCGGCGCGCTGAGCAGGCGCCGCAGATTTGAAGAGGGCTTACTTGTCCTCGAGAATGACTTTCGAATAAAGAGGTCGGCAATATATTTTTTAAGAAAAAAAAGTTGAAAAGCTATTGCAGAAATGGTTTTTTTCAACATTCACTCTCGATTTACCAGAAAAATAAAGGAGGCTTGCAAAGAAGGTAGAACAGTCAACTTAACGACCACCCTGTTCATTCATACCGTAAATCATCAGCTATAACCTGCCGGCTGGCCCATCTGGCTGGCCCCCATGCCCCAAGCAACGCCGCCAACAATGCCACAAGGACGGCCACCCCCAAGGTTTCAAACGGCAGGGTGAATTGAATGGTCCATCCAAATGATTGCTTGTTGATCACGTTAATCAACAACACCGACAGCGCCAATCCCACCAATATTCCTAGGCCCGCACCCAACCCCGCCACATAGCAGGATTCCCAAAAAATCATGCCTTGGATCTGTGGACGACTCACCCCCAACGCTCGTAGCGTGGCCAGCTCCCGCCGGCGTTCCGTAATGGCGGTCATGAGAGTATTGATAATTCCCAACACCGCTACGCTCAGGGCAATCAACTCCAACACATAGGTGACGCGAAACGTCCGGTCAAAAATTTCCAGAATTTCGGACTTCAATTCCCCGTTACTGATCGTGACGATGGGAACGTCATTTTTTAACACCTGTTCGATTTCACGTCGCACGACCGGGAGCGAAGAACCGGCCTTGAGATAGACGGCAAAGATTGAGACATCGGTTTCCCCCCAATGCCGACGAAAGAGTTGGTCGTCCATGACCACTTTTCCCCCATCGGTGGCATAATCATAAAAAATGCCCTTCACGGGAAAGGCCTGCTGTCCTACAGGCGTCATCACCTCTATGTGGTTTCCTACCACCAGCCCCAGCCGCCCGGCTAACACTTCAGACACAATCACGCCTTCACCTTCCATCGTTTCTTGTAAAATTGGAGTGGAATCACCTGTCACAAACAGATATCGGCTGCGCACAGCATGAAGGGCCATATCGCGTGCGACCAGCGACACCGTCTGCCCTGAAACCTCCCCCGCCGTTTCCAGATATGGATCAACCGCCTCGACCCCTGGGACCATCATCACCGTCTTGACTAGAGCCAATGGCAGACCATACTTGCCGTTCTCGCCATCTTGATCCCCTAACCAGGACACCGGAGCCACAATAATATCCGCCAGCATCGTTTGCTCAATCCAGATGTTTACCGTATTCCGGAAACTTTGAATCATGATGCCCACCCCAACCATAATGGCCAGCCCGACCACAATCGCCGCCATGGTCACACTGGTCCGACCGGGATTGCGGCTGATCTGTTCTGCCGCGAGGGACGGCAAGAGGCCCCATCGCCCGCTCTGCCATGTTCTCCTCCACTCATGAATCAACCCACAAAGCACGGGCCCCAGAGCAGTTCCTCCCACCAGAAGACAAAACGCCGCGGCATACCCTCCGACCGGAATACCATCCACAGGGGCCATAGTACTCAAGGCCGCACTTCCACCAAAGGCGATCATCGCGATCCACCCTGACTTCCTGTACGAACCAGTTTCTTCATCTTCTGATTGGCCTACCGATAAGGCTTGAACCGGAGCTATCGTGCTGGCATCCCAGGAAGGGCGGAGCGCTCCGAGGAGGGAAACCCCAGACCCAATCGCTATCGCCTCCGCTAACAGCCAGGGATGAATCTGTGACACCGCCAAAGATGGCACCCCATATAACTCGCCGACACTCTGCCCGATGAGCGTCGTCAACCCGCCAGCCAGAAAAACCCCGAACCAACAGCCCATGACTCCGCCCACAAGGCCGAGCAGACCCGCCTCTAAGAGAAACAATCCCGTGATGGCTCGCCGTTCCATGCCGAGCGCCCGGAGAATGCCAATCTCCCGACGATGATGTGCCACCGAAAATGCCATCGTGTTATAGACCAGAAACACCCCAACGAGCAGCGCAATTCCACTGAGCATGGTGAGATTAAACTGGAAGGCCTTCAACATCGATTCCACTTGTCCTGTCCGTCGCGAGGATTGACTCATTTGGATTTCCGGAGGCACCACGGCTTGCAAAGCTTGGATGAGCGTGGCCCCCGCCACACCAGGTTCAGGAACCACGGCAATGGAATGCAGACGCCCCAACCAACCGAACAACCATTGGGCGGCGGCAATATCCATGATCGCCTGTCGCTCGGAGCCCTGCAGAAAAGCATCAGATGATCCCAACAGACCTCCCACGATCAGATCATGGGAAATATCCTGACTCGTGACAGTCAATGTCTGCCCTTCGCTCAGCCCTAATTCCCTGGCAAACTCTTTTCCTAAAAAGACGGTCCTGGGAGAAAAGACCTGTTTCCACCGATTGTCAGGAATCGATGGGGTCGAATCCTCTGACGGCCTGACTTCCTCATAATTCAGAAGATCCACCCCCCAAATCACAAGCGTATAATCCGTAGAGGGGCCTTCTTGGATCATGACCTCCATTTTAAGAATAGGATTAGCCGATTTGACCCCAGGATGACGTTGAATCACCTCGATGATCGCTTCATCCATCCCTTCGGCCCCTTGGGACAGGGTAATAGACGCCTTTCCCACGACTGACTCCACCGACTGTTCAAAGGATTGATAGACTTCGCCATTGGCCAGGCGAATGGCCAACCAAGCGGAGACACCAATTGCCACCCCGACCACCGTGAGAAAGGCTCGAAAAGGCCGATGGCGAACATGGTCAAGGACCAAGAGA
>JBDSHB010000293.1:0-3047 GCA_039918695.1 Nitrospirales bacterium
CCGAGGTGATACAAATTACCTTTGATCCCGGCACCATCACCTATCGGGAACTCCTGGAAATCTTTTTCGGCATCCATGACCCCACCACCCTAAACCGACAGGGGAATGATGCGGGAACCCAGTATCGCTCCGCCATTTTCACCCATTCATCAGAACAAGACACGACCGCACACGAAGTCATTCGCACACTGACGGAAGCCAAGCTGTTCGATGATCCCATTGTGACCCAGGTGGAACCGGCTTCACCCTTTTACATAGCCGAAGACTATTACCAGGAATATTTTGTGCAAAACCCGTCACAACCTTACTGCACCTACCTCATCAATCCCAAAGTGGCGAAGTTCCGGCAACGCTTTTCCGACAAACTGAAACCCTCCTGAGTGCCAGGCAGTGCACGACTTTGGGGCCGTTCTTCTCAGCGACCAGAGAAGAAATGTGAAAACGTGTCGCGCAGGCCACCCCACAGATCCGGTCGTAAGGTCACCTGATGGGCATACACGACAATCGGCCTTCCCGGAACGCAAAAAGGTCGTCCAGCCTTTTCCGTGGCAACCGGTTCCGCAATCATCGAGCCCCCTGAGGGGATGCCCATTTTCTGCACCACTAACTGCACGCGGGGCTCGAGGACACACGTCTCGGGAATTGGTCCAACCTCATCACCATCGGAAGTCATGACCCGTACACGATGACGATCCGTGACAAAAACCACGTCCCCAACTTTGGCAGGCCCATCCGGCCCCATAGAGAAAAGAATCACCGGTACCATGAGGACAGCAAAAACCGCCAAGCCGATCGACATAAGGGGGGTCCTGGAATTGGTCGAAGATTCTTCTTCCGATGAGGGATCCACATTCATCAGGACTCCACAATCTCACTGTGATGGAGTTGTTGGCAAACTCCAGAGCGAAAACATTCTATACTTATTCTCTACTAAAACTGCCGAGCAGGAGTTATGATGGCGTGGAGTGAGAACTTCGAGGAGGCTGTCCGATGACCTTTGAGGAGTTACGAACTCGTTGGCCATGGCGACCCATTCGAAATTGTCCCGGGCGGCTTGTCTTACCAAGATTGGAGCCCCCCGTTTCCTTCGAAATGCTCCTTGGCATGCCATTGCCCTGTTCCCCTGAAGCCTTTTCCAGCCCTGAGGCCAAAGATCGAGTACTCGTCTGGCCGCTACACGACGGTGGACTTATTGCCTACGAACAGCCGGATGGGCGCTTGATCCATACACTCAATACGCCTGCGGGATTTAGCCGGAAACTTGCTCAACTAGGGATAGCCCTAAGCGAGACCAAAAATCTTTTAAATAAAAATAGATCATCAGCCGGAACAACCAATTAATACGGATGTCTGCGAATACGGAAGGTATATAAGAGAGGAGAAACAAGGAGTTCGAACACCATAAACCCGACCACCGTGGCCATGACCCCGATGGCCGATAACGACAGCGCACCCCACACCCCTAACAGGGGCAAAAGGCTCTCTGGAATTTGATCCAAGCCCAAGGCCATCCCGCTTGAGTCATAGCCCAACCGCCGCTTGATAAAACTGGAGAGGCAATCGCCGGTCATCGCTAACCCTCCAACCAGCAGTCCTATCTCCCATGGCAGACCCAACAGATCGGCGGCCAGGACCGTGCCCACCAATGAAAAGGCCACACCCCGATAGGTTTTCGACTTGCCCAGAACAGGTCGCCCATCTATGAAGGTCCCTCCACCATCAAGAGGAGCGCTCCATTGCCCTTCCAGAAGCAGCCGCCCGATGATCGGTGCTCCATTGGCCGTAATAATTAACAAAAGAATCTGAAAATAGACCATCATCATGATCGGCGAAGACCGCACTCACCCGATGGAAGAGGGAAAAAATTCATCGAATCATGTCGGGCAAGTCGGTCGTCATTCGGACCGGAACTCCCCTCACACCAATCTACGATTCGTGATTTCGAAAGGCCTGAAAATCAAACAATTGTCGATCGAGGAGATGACTGGGTATGACCTTGGACAAGGCCGCAAACAAACTATCACCAGAGCCGGGATACCGGGTATCCCAATCCTGGAGCAGGGCCTTCACTTCTTTGCGTTTTAAATTATCCTGGGAACCACACAGGTCGCAGGGAATGATGGGAAAGTTTCTCATTTCCGCATAGCGGGCCAATTCAGCTTCTTTCACATATGCCAGCGGGCGGATCACCACATGTTGCCCATCATCAGATCTCAGTTTGGGTGGCATGCTTTTGAGCGATCCATTAAACAACAGGTTCAGCAACAACGTCTCCATCATATCGTTGCGGTGATGGCCAAGAGCGATCTTGGTCGCTCCCAACCGTTCCGCCAGCCCGTACAGAATGCCACGACGCAACCGTGAACAGAGCGAGCAGGTCGTCTCGCCTTCGGGAATCAACCGTTTCACCACCGAATAGGTATCGCGTTCTTCAATATGAAACGGCACCCCAAGCCTCGTGAGGTAGTCCGGCAGCACATGTTCGGGGAATCCCGGTTGTTTTTGATCTAAGTTTACCGCAATCAGTTCATAGGACACCGGAGCACGAGACTGCATGGACATCAACACATCCAACATCGCATAGCTATCCTTTCCCCCGGAAAGGCACACCATGACCCTATCGCCTTCTTCGATCATGCTGAAATCGGCAACAGCCTGTCCCACCATTCGGCACAGTCGGGTATGAACCTTCTCGCTGGATCCGGTCAGATGGGACAAAGGTTGGATGGGTCGAATGTCTTGCAGCATAGCTTCGTCTCTACTCCTCAGTTCTTAAAAAAGTTTATTCGTTTATTCACAGGGAAGTTGAACCTCCTCTGCAATCGCCACGAGCCGCATTCTACCTTCAGAAACCGTAAAAGGGATAGACAGTAAGAGACGGGACCAAGAGTTATACTCAAAAGTTGGGGATGACCTGAAAATCAAAGGCGGCGTATCCTGGTGATAAGCACATCACCACCCTTTCAGACAACAGGAGGATACGCCATGAAAAAGCGTAGCAGGGCAGAGCAGAAAAATCCAGATGAGTATACAGAGGATCCTTTAAC
>JBDSHB010000294.1:0-3072 GCA_039918695.1 Nitrospirales bacterium
CCGCTAACAGTCTTAAATCTTTTTTCCGTTGAAGTTCTGCCAAGGCCTCTTCCGAAAATGCCGGCGCAATCAGGACTTCCACAAACGTAGAGGTGATTTCTTTGGCCATGGCCAGATCGACGTTTCGATTACAGGCAATGACCCCGCCAAATGCCGAGACCGGATCTGTTTCTCGCGCCCGGACATAGGCCTCGACCGGCATATCCCCGATGGCTACCCCGCAGGGATTATTATGTTTGACGATGACCACCGCCGTTTCATCAAATTCCTTCACTAATTCCAACGCCGCATTGGCATCCAGGTAATTGTTATACGACATGGCTTTGCCATGAAGCTGTTTAGCCTGAGAAAGGGAGGCTTCTTTGGTCTGCAGATCACGGTAGACCGCACCGGCCTGATGCGGATTCTCTCCATACCGCAGATCTTCGACCTTTTCATATGACAGGCACAATAACGACGGAAATTTTTGCCCTAAGGTATCGGCTAACTTGGAGTTGAGATAATTGGCGATCAGGCTGTCATACCTGGCGGTATGGTCAAAGACTTTTTTGGCTAACTCCCGTCGCAACCCTAAGGAAACGGTCCCGGACTGCAAGGCCTCCAACACCCGCTCATAATCCTGTGGATCGACCACCACCAGGACATCCTCATGGTTCTTGGCCGCCGACCGGAGCATGGACGGTCCCCCGATATCAATATTTTCAATGGCTTCTTCAAACGTACAACCAGGCTTCGCAATGGTCGCTTCAAACGGATAGAGATTGACGACCACGACATCGATAGGCTCGATCCCCTGTTCTTGCATTTGCTTCACATGCGCATCCACCGAACGCCGCCCTAATAACCCACCATGAATCTTAGGATGTAACGTTTTCACCCGTCCGTTCAAAATTTCAGGGAACCCGGTGTAATCTGCCACCTCTGTCACCGTCACCCCGGCGTCCCTGAGCATCTTGGCGGTTCCACCTGTCGACAAAATATCCGCATCAAGTGCCGCCAGGCCCTTGGCCATTTTCTCTACACCGGTTTTATCGGATACGCTGATCAGCGCCTTCCCCAATCTTGCCATGTGTTCTCCTGCCACTCGTCTCTGTTGATGGGTAAAAAAACGGAAGGTCAGCTTAGCAAATGACCTGGGGAACTTCAACGAATTCTGAAGTACCTGCTACAAGCACCAAGACCTTATTCCCGCTCGTTCCCTTATTCAACCCCATCGACGTCTTGCTTTGCCAATATTAAAGTTTTGTGTGTCACCAACTCTATCTTCTTATCAAACCTCTTAGCAGTAACCGGAGAAGTTTCCATCAACAAAATATTTCCTGATCCACCCATAAAGCCAACATCCGATTCTGCCGAAATAATACATTGAGAGCCAGTTCGACATAATGGCAGACCCAACATCTTGAACAACCCCTCTCGGCTTGGTTTCGGTAACCGGAATTTCTACTCACATGGTAAGCGAAAGAAGTGCAATCAGTTTCAGGGCATTGCTGCATATTCTGCTCGATACAAGCCGGTGGAGGTCGATTCAGGTCTTAAAATGACAACCAAAATTTCACCACATCCCCGATTCATATCGCGTTTTGCGCTTTTATTAACACGGTAGGGACCTTTACAGGCATAGGATTCATTGATGGATTTCACCCTGATAGTCGTTGTGCTGTTGATATGTCTTACACTCGGGGCCATTGTGCTCACCTTAAGCCTGAGTCCTCCAGCGAATAAGAAAAAAGAGGATAACCGGATCCACGGCACAAGTTTCATTCCATCACAAATGTTCATGGGTAGCGATGGGCTTGGAGGCATTGCCGTGAACGACCAAACTCTCAAAATTTGCCTGTTACACACTCCTTCGGTCCCCCCACGCTTGCTTCATATTTCAAGCCTGGTCGGTTCGTTTTTAGTGAAAAATGGAGAAGTTCTTCAAGAAACGTTACGAACGCGCCCAAAAGCGCTTATCTCTTTTCAAAAACTCATGCACTCGAACGCGGAAAGACTGATTCAGAGTTGGCAGGTCTCCGCTTCCGAAAAAGACAACCAGCGAATCGACCTTATTGTGTGGCTCCACGATGAAGACGAACCGTTCCATGTTGTCAATTTCCTCAATATGGAAACCAAAGAAGGGGGCATTCTCTATGAAAAATCCTTAGGGACGGCAACACATTGGCACAAGGTTTTGGATGGGCTGATACACCAGGCCGATCAACATGCCAGCCAGCAGCCCGAATCCGACAAAAAGGACACGGAAAGTCCATTAACGGCGGCGGCCGATGAATTGCAAAATCTAGGTGACTTAGTCGAAAAGCAAATCATGACACCACAAGAAACCATCATCCAGAAAGAAAAACTCCTCGCCGGCAAGACCTAACCTCTTTTTTCTCTCCTCTCCAGGCATTCCCTCACCAATTCCGAATCTATTCTCACGGTTATTTCTCTAAAAAATCGGCCATGTCTTCTTTTTTCCGTTCATCGGATAAGAGGGAGGTAAGAGGTAAGACCATCGAAGAACCCATCCACAAGTGAATCCCGGGCCGGATACGACCATTTATTCCAACACGAACAAGAATCGTTCGGGGTTTTGTCAGGATTGATTCCAGACACAACCCGTGGGCCTCACCAATAGCACGCTGACCCTCCCCTTCAAACGGGGAATGGTGTAGGCCACCAATTTTGACGTTCCCTACATCTTTATACTCATTGAGCCTGGTTCTCATTCCATACGCTCTGACCTCCAAAACAAGGAAAACTCTCCCATGCGCCAATCACGTGGATTCACCATCGTCAAATATGTGGGGATTATCCTTGGAATTCTTTTGTCCTATGCATTTGCTTCAGAGTGGAATAGCTCCCCCCGGCAACCTGACCTCATTCAAGCCATCCAAGACCGTGACCTTTCCTTAACACATCAATTAGTGGACCAAGGATCGGATGTGAATCAGCGCACACCACAAGGAGCCACACCTCTCCATTTCGCCGCAAGATCCGGACAATTTACGATTGCCCAACTTCTGATACAAAATGGGGCAGACCCTGGGGCCATTTATCAATCCGAATGGACCCCACTGCATTTCG
>JBDSHB010000295.1:0-8116 GCA_039918695.1 Nitrospirales bacterium
TGAAGCCGAGAATTTTGAGAATATTGAGTTGAGGACTCTGAAGTTGGGATTCGGTCAGACCTAATTTTCCAAGACAAAATTCCTCAGTGAGGGTCCATTTGTTAAACGCGAAGTGAATATCAAAGGCTCCGTCCAGCGTGGCCTCCATGCGTTCCAGCACCGCACGGTCGAATCCCTTGGCCAGCAAGGTCTCATGATTGATGAATGGGGCTTGTTTGAGTGTTCGGGTCCCCGTCGCATAGGTGATGATATCTTGAATCTGGCTTGAGCTGTATCCTAGATGCCGTAAAGCAGGTGGAAGACTTTGATTGATGATTTTAAAGTAGCCACCCCCGGCCAGTTTCTTGAATTTGACCAGGGCGAAATCCGGCTCGATTCCGGTGGTGTCGCAATCCATGACTAAGCCAATTGTGCCGGTTGGCGCGATGACAGTGGCTTGTGCGTTTCGATACCCGTATTGTTCACCCAGTTCCAATGCCCGGTCCCATGATGTTTGTGCGGCTTGTACGAGGGATTGAGGACATTGGTCAGGTTGAATGCCAATTGGCGGAATGGTGAGCCCCTCATATTCATCAGACGGAGCATTGTAGGCTGCACGACGATGGTTCCGCATGACTCGAAGCATGGCTTCGGCATTACGTGGATAGGCGTTAAAGTGCCCTAATTCTTTGGCCATTTCTGCGGATGTGGCATAGGACTCCCCGGTCATCAGGGACGTAATGGCCCCACTCCAGGCTAAGGCCTGTGGCGAATCGTAGGGAATCCCAATTTTCATGAGAATGGAGCCCAAGTTGGCATAGCCGAGGCCAAGGGTTCTAAAGGCAAAGCTTTTTTCCGCAATCGCGCGGCCGGGGAATCCTGCCATCAGCACGCTAATTTCCAGGACGATTGTCCACAACCGGACGCCATGTCGAAATCCGTCTATATCAAACTGTCCTTCCGATGTCAGAAATCGCCCTAAATTGAGGGAGGCCAGATTGCACGCGGTATCATCTAAAAACATGTATTCGCTGCAAGGATTCGAGGCATTAATCCGACCATCCTGGGGACAGGTGTGCCATTCGTTAATGGTTGTGTCGTATTGCACGCCGGGGTCTGCGCAGATCCAGGCCGCCCAGGCGATTCGATCCCATAATTCTTTTGCCGGCATGGTCTTGCAGACCACACCGTCGGTGCGTCTGGTCAACTTCCAATTCCCGCCTGCCTGAAGGGTCTTAAAAAATTCATTCGGAATTCTGATGCTATTATTCGAGTTTTGCCCGGAGACCGTCTGATAGGCTTTGCTATCCCAATTGGTGTCATATTCATGGAACACGAAATGGGTAAATCCTTCCTGGGCGTAGCTGAACATCCGGTGAATATAGGGTTCAGGCACACCGACTTCCCGTGCGGCTTGAATTGCCTCACGTAAGGAATGATTGTCTCGGGGGTTGGTTTCGACCTGAGCGCTCCCGTCCTGACGTGGGACGTGACAGGCCATTAAAACCGCATTCAGATGACGCGCGCAGACTTTTGATCCGGTGACCATGGCTGCCACTTTTTGTTCTTCAATGACTTTCCAATCAATAAATTCTTCAATGTCGGGATGATCCAAATCCAGACACACCATTTTTGCGGCGCGGCGAGTCGTACCTCCCGATTTAATGGCACCGGCGGCCCGATCGCCGATTTTGAGAAAGGACATGAGTCCTGACGAGCGACCGCCTCCGGATAACGATTCTCCATCGGCCCGTAACTTGGAGAAATTGGTCCCGGTTCCAGACCCGTATTTGAAAAGACGGGCTTCCCGAACCCACAGATCCATAATCCCGCCTTCATTGACCAAATCATCCGATATCGATTGGATGAAGCAGGCATGGACTTGAGGGCGCTCATACGCATTGCGGGCTTGTTTGACCCGGTGGGTATTCGGGTCTACGTAGAAATGTCCTTGTGAGGGTCCAGACAGGCCGTAGGCAAAGTGCAGACCGGTATTAAACCATTGGGGAGAGTTCGGCGCGGCCATTTGCCAGGCCAACATGTAACTCAGTTCGTCTTTAAAGGTTTCGGCATCTTCAGGGGTATCAAAGTAGTGATGGGTTTTGCCCCATTCCGTCCAACAACCGGCCAGTCGATGGAACACTTGCCTGGCATCACGTTCCCCTCCCAGCATGGGGCCGCCTTTGTCATTGAGGAGTGGATCTCCCTGGTCGTCAAATTGGGGAACCCCGGCTTTACGGAAATATTTTTGGGCCAAAATGTCGATCGCCAATTGGGACCAATGTTCCGGGGCCAGAATGTTGTCTTGATGGAACACGGCCGAGCCATCCGGATTTCTGATTTCTGAAGATCGGTGTGAGAAGGGAATGGTCTGATACGGGCTTTCCCCGGTTTTTGTGAATCGACGGTCAATTTTCATGTAGGACTCCTTTGGAAGAGACTGCAAACCTGAGGGGTAATTCTTCGGTCATTTTTTCCGCCTCATCTGGCATCCCTGCCTTCCAAAGAGGGCACATTGGAATTGTGCCTCTTTACTGCCAAGTATGCTCTCACGGAACGTGGAGTTCATACAAATAAGCAGTGCAACCAGAAGCCATCAATGCAGTATATCGGCGAATGACTGGCCTCTAGCAGGAAAGAATTGGCTTATGCCAAATGCCTGCACACATCAAGGAAAATAGGAAAAATAAAACCGGAAGAAATAATTGGTATAAACCAATGGCCCACAATCTATAGCGGATAGAAAAAAATGTCAATACTAAATGTTGTGACTGGTGCCTACTTGATGGGGATTTCTGTGCAGAACATGTGAGTTCAAAAAACCTAATATTTCGTGCGGAGTTCCGAATGAATTTTGATGGTTATCAACAGCCTGAAATTCTAACCAAACAAGTTATGCACATGAAGACTATTCAAGAAGAAAAAAAATGATAAAAATTTTCAGATTGCCTTTTGTGGTTCTCACGCCAATTCGTCAAACATGAATAATCGGGAAAGTTATAGAGGAAATAATGTGTTCAGAATGAAAGAAGTCACGACGGGATCGACAGGACGTCTTTGGGAGAACATTTTGATTTGCTGCGGTATCCTATGCCACGTTATGGGTTTGTGGCAGGTGGACCAGATATGGTCCATGGGAGATTAGGAGGCCTATTTTTTGAAGAAGGAGCCGAATCATGTATGTGTGGAGTAAACCGTTGGTTCTTGGGTTAGTGTTCGCGTTGGTCTTGTTGGAGGGAATGTTTTTTTTCATAATCGGGGAGGGAGGGGAAAGCCAGTTACATGTTCGAACGACTCAATGGATTACGGCCAACTATGTGTTATTAATGATTTGGATCTTTGTCTGGATGTATGATCAAGCAAGGGTGAGGGGAAAAAATGTGTGGTTTTGGATCTTGCCCTTTGCCTTGTTCCCCCTGCCGACGCTGGCATTTTTTATTTTCAGGCTTCAACGGCGGATTGCCTGAGCAGATTTACCCGATAATCACTCGGGCCTTAGCATATCGATAGGGTTTGCTGACTATGGTCTTTATGGCAAATAATCCGATCATCAATGGGCCGAACCGGCCCAATAGCATGGACAGCATAATCATGACTTTTCCAAAATCGGTAAAGAGTGCCGATAAGCTTAGTGTTTCGCCGTTTCCTAAAGACATCCCCACAATGCCCATAGCCGAGGTGACCTCAAACATCAGGAATAAAAACGGTTGCGACTCTGTAGAATCCAACAGGAGGGTCATGCCAGTAATCATGACAAAGGCGAGGATGGTGAAGCAAAGGGCTCGGGTAATGAGATCCTGGGGGATTCGCCGGTTAAAGATTTCGACGTCTCTATCTCGACGAAGCATGCTTAAGATGGTCAGAAATACGATGGCGGCAGTGGTTGTTTTGAGGCCTCCGGCCATACTGCCGGGCGATCCTCCGATGGCCATCAGTAATAACAGGAAATAGAGTGTGGCATCCCGCATGTCGATGATGTCCATCGATGTAAACCCTGCGGTACGGGAAACTGAGTGAAAGTAGGAAATTGTCAGCTTTGTTCCGATGGAGGCGGATTGGAATGTGGAGGGATTGTTCCACTCCAATATGGTAATGCCTACGGTTCCCCCCACGATAAGCAGGGCGGTGGTGACCAACACCAATTTGGTGTGTGTCTGTAGACGAAAGCGTTGTCCACGAAAATTGTCGAGAAGATCTTCAAAGACAAAAAAGCCGATGCTTCCGAAGATCACCAAAATGCTGATGATGCCATTGATGGTCCAGTCTGTTTGATAGGTTTTAAAGCTATCAGAAAAAAGGGCAAACCCGGCATTGTTAAATGCCGAAATGGCATGGAATATTCCGTAATAGGCTGCTGTCCACCAAGGAAAGTCGACGGCAAAGCGAAGCGTGAGCAACACCGCGCCTATACCCTCCAACCCAAAGGTAATCATGGCTACCAGTTTCACGAACCGGACCAATCCCTGTAAATCCATGGTATTCATCGATTCGCTGAGCATCATCCTGTCTCGTAACCCAAGGCGACGCCCCAATATGAGTAAAATCATTGTGGCCATCAACGCGTATCCTAATCCTCCAATCTGAATCAACCCGAGAATCACTCCTTGCCCAAACAGGGTGAAATCTTGTGGGGTATCCATGACGATGAGACCCGTGACGCAGACGGCGGAGGTTGCAGTGAAGAGCGCGTCAAGGAATGAAATGTTCACTCCGGGATGCGTGGCAAATGGAAGCATGAGCAGGCAGGCACCGAAGACAATGAGCCCGAGGGCAGCAGATGCCACTACCTGGCCTGGTAGTAGTCGAAAGCCGACAAAACGGGCTATCAGGAGTCTTCCGAAACCGTCACTCATTGGGTAAGGGGAGAGGGTTCGTTTGAATGTGAATCAGGATGGGCGGATAGGGTCATCTGGTTCGAGCCAACAGGAATGCCGGGCTTGGGTCCATGTCCAAACACAGGCCTTTTGTTATAAACAATAGGAGTGAGGGTGGGAGACAAAATTGAAAGACGATAGATGAATGTAGGGTAATCCCCGAATGGATCAGACTGTATGATTCTCAAAAAATACTAGCATGTTCGGTCAGCAATGGAAACCTGGTTTCCCGCTGCCTTGTTGTGCGGAATGACCTTCTTTATAATGCCTTCCGTATGAATTCTGAGGATTTCCAACAACCCCAACCGCGGGTGACGTTGTATACGTTAGGGTGTCGACTCAACCAGGCTGAAACGGCTGTCCTCAACGACGGGTTTCAGCAACGCGGGTTTCTCCCGGTAGCATTTGGTCAGGAAACAGATGTTTTTGTGATCAATACCTGCACCGTCACGGAAGGGGCTGAGGTGGATTGCCGACGAATCGTTCGCCAGGTACTCCGTCATTCCCCCCACGCCTTTGTGGCGGTCACCGGCTGTTATGCCCAGACCGGCCTTGAAGTGCTCCGCCGCATGGCCGACATTGACCTCATTGTCGGCAATCAATTCAAAATGCAGCTTCCTGAGATCATTCCGCCATTTTCTCAGCTCAAAAAACAGCCTGTGCCACTGGTGCATCATGGGCGGATTGATCCTGAGAATTTTTCGATAGAAGGCGTTGGAGCCTATACCACGACTCGCGCAAATGTGAAAATCCAGGACGGGTGTCAGTTTATGTGTTCGTTTTGCCTGATTCCTTTTGCCAGAGGCCGGGAGCGGAGTCGGTTTCTGGAGGATGCGGTTCGTGAGGCCGAGGAGTTGGTGGAAAGAGGGCATCGGGAGTTAGTGCTGACAGGGGTGAACATCGGACAATATCGGGATGGAGTTGCCGACCTCCTGGTGCTCATTCAACGATTTGAGAACATTAAAGGCCTGGAGCGGATCCGTATTTCCTCAATTGAACCCACGACAATTCCTGAGAGTCTTCTGGACTATATGAGCAGTTCCACCAAGCTGTGCCGGTATTTACATGTGCCCTTACAGAGCGGAGACGATCGTATATTGGAGGCCATGAATCGGCGATATTCGGTGCGAGAGTATCAGAAAGCCATGGAATCAGCTCTGAAGCGGATTCCAGATCTGTGCTTTGGCACGGATGTGCTGGTGGGGTTTCCTGGGGAGGGCTCACGAGAATTTGCGAATACGGAAGCGGTGGTCCGGGATCTTCCTTTTGCGTATTTGCATGTGTTTAGCTACTCGCCCAGGCCAGGTACCGCCTCGACCAAGTTGCCGCATGCCGTGTCTCCAATAACGACGAAAGAGCGGAGTCGGGGATTGCGGGAAATATCCGATCACAAGCGAATGGCTTTCCAGCAGCGGTTTTTAGGGCGACGAGTCTCGGTGTTATTTGAAGCAGCGGAAGCCGAGGGCTATTGGCCAGGGCTGACGGATAATTATATTCGTGTGGCCGTTCGTTCTCCACATCCGCTACGTAATACCATTCAACCGGTTGTCGTCACTGGCATGATGTCGGGTACTACGTTGGGATTGCTCGAGCTATCCTCTGAATTCTCTCCCACGGCAAAGGTTCTGTTTCCTGATTCTTCACTCGTGTGCGTTTCATAGAAAGGCGATGTTTGTGAGCGGACCCCCTTTACTCATCCCTACCAGCTTGAAGGCCCGGACCAGTCTGCCTGATAAAGGGAGCTATCAGGTGTATATGGAAACCTTCGGGTGTCAGATGAATGAATATGATTCGGAAATCGTTCGTTCTCTGTTAAAAACCCGCGGATTTCAATTTACTCCGTTTGATGATGAAGCCGATGTTATTCTGTTTAACACCTGCGCCATTCGAGAGAATGCACATAATCGCGTGTATGGCCATTTAGCCCGCTATACCAATAGAAAACAGGAACGAGGCTTGGTCATCGGGGTATTAGGCTGTATGGCTCAGAATCTGAAACAAGAGCTGATGGATACGCGATCGTTTATTGATGTGCTGGTCGGGCCAGATGGATACAGGCGACTGCCAGATCTTCTGATGGATGCGCTGGAGCATCGCAAACGAGGGTTGGCCGTTGATCTGTCTGAATACGAAACCTATGCCCACATCGTTCCGGACCGGCCGGTTGGAATTAATGGATGGATTGCGGTGATGCGGGGTTGCGATAATTTTTGCTCTTTTTGCGTGGTGCCGTATACGCGAGGACGAGAACGTTCCCGAGACCCGGAGGGGATTATTCAGGAAGTCCATCAATTGGTAAGTCAGGGGGTACGACAAATCACCTTATTGGGACAAAATGTCAATTCCTACCGTTCCGGTGAATGGGATTTTGCACGGTTGTTAATAGCGGTTGGGGATGTTCCCGGAATCCAGCGTGTGCGGTTTATGTCTCCCCATCCCAAAGATTTTCCTCCAGCCCTGCTTGAAGCCGTTGCGGAGCATCCCGCCATCTGTAAAACAATCCATTTGCCCCTGCAATCGGCCAATGATCGAATTCTGGAACGCATGGGGCGGGGTTACACTCAAAGAGAGTACCGTAAGCTGGTTGAGGTTATTCGGAAGAAAGGCCCTCTTGTCTTGACCACCGATCTCATTTGTGGATTTTGTGGAGAAACCGATGAGGAGTTTCGGGAAACCTATCGTCTTATGGAAGAGGTGGGATATCAGGCGGCGTTCGTATTTAAATATTCTGAACGAAAGCACACTATTGCGGCCAGAAAGTTTGTGGACGATGTTCCTGAACCGGTGAAGGGGTATCGGACGAACCAGATCGTCGAATTGCAAAAGGAAATTTCCCTTTCAAAAAACAAAGAACTCATCGGCACTACTGTGGAGGTCATGTTGGAAGGGCATTCCAAAAAATCCGACCTTCAATGGATGGGACATAGCGACCACAATGTGACGGTTGTCTGGCCCAAGGATAACGAAGTTCGTCAACCAGGAGATTTGGTACCCGTTCTTATCCAGGATGCCTCGGCTTCAACGCTTTATGGGCATGTCCGATCCTGATGTATTTTCTGTGTTTTTGGTAGTCCAAGATTTTTCATCCTATCCTCATTCCCTAAATCGCTGATTTTCCTGCGATTCCTTTTGTTTAAATCACTTGCGGGTATATTCCCCGCCGCTTGCGGCGTAAACTACTCGCGTGAGCGAGTATATTCATAGGAAAATATGGCAAGCAACAAGGGGATGCGTACCAAAAGTTATACACAAATCACCAGTTT
>JBDSHB010000296.1:0-3774 GCA_039918695.1 Nitrospirales bacterium
CATTCCAAGAATTAGAGGTTGAATTACAAGAAGGCACAACCGCTCAACTCAAGCCTATCCGCAAGATCCTGCTTCATGCCGGGGCAGAGGAGAAACCATTACAACCCAAGATTTTTCAGGCACTACTACTTCCGTATCCCATTTCCCTTGAGTTTAGTGATTCTTCAGCACCACCGACCGACCATATTCGAGAAAGGCTTCATTCCCAATTTCTTCAGATGTTGCAAAATGATCCAGGTACCCGATTGGGTCGGGATAGCGAAGCGCTCCATCACATGCGGGTTGCCACGCGCCGCATGAGAGCCATCATTCGAGCCGTGAGTGCTTTTCTAGCGCCCGAATGGACAGAACAGGTCGGCCAGGAGCTGGGCTGGGTTGGTTCCTTGTTGGGCGAAGTCAGAGATTGGGATGTTCTTTTAGAATCTTTTCGTCAAAATTTTCATGACTTCTCTTCATCAGAACAGCGTTCCTTTCAAACGATTCTCAAGAATTTTGAAGATCAGAGGTCTGTGGCTCGCGCCAAACTGCTTGAAGGATTAGGTAGCGACCGTTATCTCAATCTACTGAATCATGTTGAAGATTCACTCCATCATTTACCATTTCAACCGACTCCACTCACGATAACAGAGTTAGCGAGAAAAGCCTTTCACAAAGTGCCTGAATTTGCGAATACGTCAGACAGCCTATTCCGGAAATCTGAACTGCATCGCACTCGAAGACTCTTGAAGCGAGCCCGATATGCGCTTGAACTCGCTGAGCCCTTGCTCGGGAAACATGCCAAACGGTTCCTTCAACAAGCCAAATACACGCAGGATCTGCTGGGGCAACATCAAGATGCGGTGGTTGCTGAGCAACGGCTCCTCGCCCTCAAACAACATTCACGGGGAACCGGAATCGCCTATGTCACCGGACTGATGGTCGAACGCTTACGGAACCACCAATCTCAGGTGTATCAGCAAATCCCGAAGCAATGGAGAAAATTAGCAAAACAAGGGAAAAACCTTTAAAGCCTTACGCCCAATCTCCTTAAACCGTTTACGTCTGCATATACCCGTTTAATTGAAGTGATGATGGTGGGCCGGAATAACCTCAATCAGGTACAATGGCTCTTCATCCATAACAGGCATAATAGGAGATCTGATCATGACCAATCAGACAAAACCAAAGGCACCCAATACACCAGAAGTCATCGAAAATCTTGATGACCCCAAGCTGTATCTCAACCGGGAACTGAGTTGGCTGGAGTTCAATAAACGGGTACTGGAAGAGGCAGAAGATCCGAGCCACCCCCTACTGGAACGAGTAAAATTTCTTTCGATTTTCTTCAATAATCTTGATGAGTTTTTCATGATCAGGATTTCCGGATTACGCGAACAATTGTCCAGCGGAGTGCTGGAAGCCGCTCTGGATGGCATGAGTCCTTCTGATCAATTGGGTCAAATCCGGGACGCCCTTCTCCGGAGTTTTTCACGTGTCACCCAATGTTGGCAGGATGACCTGCTGACGCGTTTGGCAGAAACAGATATTCGCATTCTTGCCTATCAAGACCTCAAACCGAAACAACGATCCCTACTCCGCCGATATTTTCGAAAGGAAATTTTTCCCGCGCTGACCCCTTTGGCCTTTGACCCCAGCCACCCTTTCCCCCATATCTCCAACCTCACGGTTAACCTGGCCGTCGTAGCTCACGACCCTGACCGTGGAGAATGTTTCGCGCGCATTAAGGTTCCGTCGCTGTTCCCAAGATTAATCAAAATTCCAGACGAGTCCCAGGTATCGGACGATGAGCAAATGGGGTTAGCCACCGGAGCGGACAGTACCAACTTCGTTTGGCTGGAGGACATCATCGCAGCCAATCTGGATTTATTGTTTCCGGGCCTGACAATTCAGGCCTCCTATTATTTTCGAATCACCAGGGATGCAGATTTTGAAATCGAGGAAGATGAAGCCGGCGACCTACTGGCTGCCATTGAAGAACAAATTGATTTGCGCCAATTCGGTTCGGTGGTGCGATTGGAACTGGACCGGCATATGCCGGATTCCATCAAAGATATCCTGGTCAGAAATCTTAATTTAGCGCCCTATCAAGTCTACACCTATGATTTCCGTCTCGGCCTTTCGAATCTCCTTGAACTCACAACCATTGATCGACCGGATCTAAAATTCTCACCGCATTACCCCAATATTCTGCACGACCCCACCTCAAAGGAATCACTGTTTGCACTCATTAAACGCGAAGACATCTTCCTTCATCACCCATACGATAGCTTTTCACCCGTCGTCGATTTCATTCGACAAGCCGCTCTGGATCCGCATGTGTTAGCGATCAAGCAGACACTGTATCGAGTGGGCATAAACTCTCCGGTGGTAGACGCCCTCATGGAAGCCCGGCAGAATGACAAGCAGGTTGCCGTACTCCTGGAACTCAAAGCCCGGTTCGATGAGGAAAACAATATTGAATGGGCAAGAAAATTAGAGGATGAAGGCGTGCATGTGGTGTATGGTGTCCTGGGCCTGAAAACACATGCCAAGGTCTGCATGGTCGTTCGTAGGGAATCAGATGGCATTCGTCGTTATCTGCATCTCGGAACCGGCAATTACAACCCTATCACCAGCAAATTCTATACGGACTTTAGTTTATTTACCTGTCATCCGGTATTTGGCGAAGATGTCACCGACCTGTTCAATGCCCTGACCGGGTATTCAAAAAAAGACTCGTACGCGAAACTCTTGGTTGCGCCGGTCGGGATTCGAACGAATATCATCGAACGAATCAATCGCGAAATATCGCGCCAGCAACAACATGGAGACGGCTATCTGGCATTCAAGGTGAATTCACTTGTCGACAAAGCCTGCATTCAGACCTTGTATCGAGCCTCTCAAGCAGGGGTCAAGATTGAGCTAATGGTCCGTGGGATGTGCGGGCTCCGCCCCGGGATTCCTGGACTCAGCCAGACCATCACGGTCACGTCTCTCGTGGGACGATTCCTTGAGCATTCTCGCTGTTTTTATTTTCGTAACGGAGGACAGGATGAGTTATTTCTGGGGAGTGCGGATCTCATGCCCCGGAATATGGACCGGCGGGTGGAAATTTTGTTTCCCATTGAGAATCCTACACTGCGAACCTTCATTGTTGAAACCGTCTTACGTCCCTACCTGAAAGACAACATGCACACGCGACAACTCCAAGCCGATGGAACCTATACTCGCGTCAAACCGTTGGAAGATGAAGCACCCTTTCAGGCCCAGGATTGGTTTATTGCAAACTGGAAAGGGAAGCAGACCAAGCCGCCTTCCTTCTGAAAACCTTGAATGACAAAGGGTGCTTACGTTTCAGAGATTTCCACCACACATCCACGCCTTTGTCGCGATCAACTTGTGGGTTCACTCATCTCCATAAGCCAGTCTTCAGGAAGAAACACCGTTTCCAACTGCCTTAACGGACATTCTTCCTGATAATGAGCGGACTCCCACTCCAGATCACAACTCCCACACCGCAATTGAATGGGACCAGCTCTGTCCTGTGACAATGCATGTGGGCCAGGATCTCTCTCTTCTTTCAAGAAAACGCTCATGCATACCCTCTCTGGCTCTTGGATCACATGTATGGTCCAATCCCCGATGATCAGGCTTGGCCAATCATAATGACCGGGGTCAACCGAATTTTTGTCGACCGTGAAACGAATGGTCAATAATCAAGACAACGCATAAGTCCAATGCAACGACCAGATTCGCTATCCCGAGACCACGGTTAATTCCTTTTGAACCGTCTTG
>JBDSHB010000297.1:0-2853 GCA_039918695.1 Nitrospirales bacterium
TCTTCCGTGAAGGTTTGGGAACCCTATTGAATGCCTGCCTCGATATTCAGGTGGTTGGCGAGGCCGAAAATGGTAAGCAAGCCGTTGAGCTCGCTCGCACACTTCAACCCGATGTCGTGGTGATGGATATTAATATGCCGGTGATGAACGGCATTGAAGCCACACGTCTCATAAAAGACAGCCAGCCGTCCATCTATATTATCGGATTGTCGATGCATGCCGATCAGGTTGTGAAGCAGGGGTTTTCTGAGGCTGGAGGCAATCGATATATCACCAAAGGCGATTCTTTTACCTCCTTTGCCGAAGTCATTCGATCCAGCCAAGGCAAATAAGCGGGACAGATTTTGACCTCAGGTCATGGCCCCATTCATATTGTTTGTTGTCATGCTGAGCCCCGCGAAGCATCTGGCTAAGCCGGATGCCCGGTTGAGCTGGGCCAGATTCTTCGCTTCACTCAGAATGACAAGGAGAGAGGCTGAGGACGCTCGTGAGGCAGTATTATGTTTACATCATGACAAACCAATCTGGCACCCGTGAAATTCACGCGGCACTTGTCCGGGAGAAAGAGCTCAAAGAGTGGACGCGCGCGAAGAAACTTGAATTGATTGCCTTAGAAAACCCGAAATGGATGGATCTATCGGCGGCTTGGGACGTTTCATAAGTTGTCATGCTGAGCCCCATTCGACTGCGCTCAGGGCAAGCACGCGAAGCATCTGACTAAGCCATGGACCGGTCGAGTTGGGCACAGATCCTTCGCTTCTCTGAGGATGACCATGAGAGAAGCCGCGAACGCAGTGGTGTGGAAAATCAGGAGTTAAAATTAACAAGTCAGGAAAAAAAAGAGCTTCCGCCTTCGGTTTCCCTTCTCAATCCAGTATGAAAGAGCCACACGGGGAGCGTGGTTTATCATGGTTTGTTCTCCCTTTCAGGCATGGGGCCCGCAGATCCTGGTCCAGTAAGGCCCATCAGCTTGTTGTCATTCTGAGCAACAGCGTAGATTCTATGTTCGGGTCGAAAGGATCCAACACTCAGTGAGATACGTCGTGGAATTTCTTCCTTGAGCGTCCGAATGACACAGAGTGACCTCCCTTGTGGCAGACAGATTGACATCCGATCCCGCGCTTGAGAAAACGAAGACCTATGCGATTTTTCCATTGAGTCTTTTAGAATTTTGTCCATGTTGGTGAAATTCGTGTTCTGGTTTAATAGCGGGGAACGATATTCATGGCATATTGGTGTCCCTACGAGTTGAAGTAGAGGTGATTGCTCCGGTTACAATTAGCCAGGATTACCCATGATCAAGTCATCACATTCCGACATCATTGTCATCGGTGGGTCGGCGGGCGGAGTTCCTGCGCTCAAAAAGTTCGTGGCTTTTCTTCCACCGGATTTGGACGCGACGATTTTCCTGGTGCTCCATCTTGCGGCCTATTCCTCTTCAACTCTTGA
This sequence comes from Nitrospirales bacterium, assembly GCA_039918695.1. Taxonomy (GTDB): domain Bacteria; phylum Nitrospirota; class Nitrospiria; order Nitrospirales; family UBA8639; genus Nitrospira_E. The sequence continues at coordinate 1,450 of JBDSHB010000297.1, forward strand.
TACGATTTTATCGAATCTCAGCCCTCTGCCGGTCATATTTGCCAAAAATGGAGAAGCCCTTGCCAGGCGGAGGATCTACATTGCTCCTCCGGATTTTCATTTGCTGATCGATCACAATGTCCTCGTGCTCTCCAAGGGCCCGCGTGAAAATCTGTGGAGGCCTTCGATTGATACGTTGTTTCGTTCGGCGGCGGTCTCCTATGGCGCCCGGGTAGTGGGAATCATTTTAACCGGATATTTAGATGACGGAGTCGCAGGTCTTCTCGCCATACAGCGTTGCGGGGGAATTACGATGGTGCAGGATCCTTCCGACGCCTTATATCCACACCTGCCGAATAATGCGCTGGCCCATATGCAAGTCGATTATTGTTTGCCGGTGGAAAGCCTGGAACGGCAGCTGATCCAACAGGTCAAGACCCCGATTGGCCAAGAATTTCCTCCTCCGAAGGATCTCATTGAGGAGAGTCTGTCTGTTGCAGCCTATACGAGCGATGTTCCTAACCGGCAAATCACCGTGGAGGCGATTGGCCTCAGTTGTCCCGACTGTGCGGAAACCCTATGGGAACACACTGAGGGATCGGTAACGCGGTATCGCTGTCATGTCGGGCATGGTTACACCGAGCATTCGTTGTTGGCCGGGAAATCGAATACACTTGATCAGGCGTTGTAAAACCGCTTTTCGGCTCATGGAGGAGCGGGCGGCTCTGTTGCGGAAATTTATCGCCCGGGGTGAACAATCCGGACTCCGGCACATGATGAGCTTGTATCAAAAAGAGTTGGCAGCCCTTCTGCCCCAACTGCAGCAATTTCGAGAAATGTTAAGTCAGAAATCCTCCCTCCCCCTTGAGCATTCATCCCCAGGCCAACAGACCCAATGAGGGGATGGAAAAAAAAGCCGGCGGAATCCGCCGGCTTTTTTGACTGGCTTCGCTGAAGCTTAGTTCATGTCTTTGGCTTTTTTCAGCATGAGTGCGTGACCTTCCGCGGTGACCTCGGCTTCAATCTTGTCTCCCTCTTTCAATTTTCCAGTTTTTTGCGTGGATTCGTCCACATGCAGTTGCACTTCTTTGCCTGTTGAATCTTTGACGGTATATAGATCCCCTTCTACAGTAAGAATTTCCCCCGTAATCGCGGACCCCATAATGTTCCCTTGGGCGGATCCCATGGAGCTTTCGGAATGCTCAGGTCCGGGCTGGTTCATGGGATCCGTGTTTGTGCCCTGATGTAATTCTGGGTCGGTCATGCTCTCTTGAGGCATTCCCATGGCGGCCGTGGATAAAAGACCGAAGCAGGCAAGGGTTAAAATTGAATTTCGCATTTTTGTCATTGGAGCACCTCCTTTGTTGTGAGTAAACGGGAAATTGTTACGATGTCCGGCTGTCCTTCCTCTTTACCTGATGGAAG
>JBDSHB010000298.1:0-4611 GCA_039918695.1 Nitrospirales bacterium
ACCGTGGAATTTCTGTTAGATCCCGATGGACGATACTACTTCATGGAAATGAACCCTCGCATTCAAGTGGAACATACCGTCACGGAACAGATTACCACCGTTGATATTGTGCAATCCCAACTATGGATTGCAGCAGGGCGTCCTCTGGTTTTCGGGCAGCATGAGGTCAATCTCCAGGGCTATGCCATTCAATGTCGAGTGAATGCTGAAGATCCCCAAAACGGATTTCGACCATCCTCGGGAAAAATCACGGCCTATTTATCCCCGGGTGGTGTTGGAGTTCGCATTGATGGCGCGGTATACAAGGATTATACCGTCCCTCCGTATTATGATGCCCTGCTAGCCAAGTTGACCGTTCATGGTCGAAACTGGGACGAAACTGTTCGCCGAACTCATCGCTCGCTTGAGGAATTTGTGCTGCGGGGTGTCAAAACCACTATTCCATTTATGGCAAAGATCATGGAAGAACCGGATTTCCGGGCCGGGCGGTTTGATACATCCTATCTTGAACGCCATCCAGATCTCTTTGAATATGAAGAGGCGGAAGAACCGGAAGATCTGGTCATTGCCCTATCCGCCGCTATCGCCGCATTTGAAGGATTATAACAACCGTCATGAAACGTTGTGATCCGTTGCACTTGTGAAAGGTCTCCTTATGTCACGCAAAACAGCACACTCTGATAAAGGCAGGAAACCCAGTCGTCCCGTCCCTACCCGGACGAAATTGGATGCCGCTCCCGCTCTGGATATCGAAGCGTCTCCGAAGCGCCAGGTTTTTTTAACCGACGTGGCTCTACGAGATGGACACCAGTCTCTTTTGGCGACACGTATGCGCACAGAAGATCTCTTATCCGTGGCGGCAGAATTAGACGAAGTGGGTTTTTGGTCATTAGAAGTGTGGGGCGGCGCAACCTTCGATTCGTGTCTCCGGTTTCTGAAGGAGGACCCATGGGAGCGCCTTCGAGCCTTCCGTGAGGCTATGCCGAAAACCCGTCTTCAAATGCTCTTGCGTGGTCAAAACCTTGTGGGTTATCGACATTATGCTGACGACGTCCTTGAAAAATTCATCGAATTATCGGCTCAAAACGGCATTGATGTGTTTAGGATCTTTGATGCCCTGAATGACATCAGGAATATCAAACCTGCCATGGAAGTGGTGAAAGCCTGTGGCAAACATATCGAAGCGACCATTTGCTATACCGTCAGTCCTGTCCACAGTCTGAATCATTTTGTGGAACAAGCCAAACAACTCGAGGATCTCGGCACAGACACCATTTGTATCAAGGATATGGCGGGACTTCTTCCCCCCTTTGAAGCCTATGAATTGATCTCTCGCTTGAAAGCAACGGTTCGGGTCCCGATTCATCTCCACACACATTACACTTCGGGGATGGCTTCCATGTCGGCCCTCATGGCCATTATGGGCGGGTTGGATATTTTAGATACCGCATTATCCCCACTGTCCGGCGGCACCTCCCACCCCCCGACCGAATCATTTATTGCCGCCCTTCGCAACACTCCCTATGACACGAAGTTAAATCTCGAACAAATTGCCCCGGCTGCGGATAAATTACGCAAAGCCCGTAAACGCTATCGGCAGTTTGAAAGCGATTTCACCGGTGTGGATACGGACATTCTCCTCTCCCAAGTGCCTGGTGGAATGCTATCGAATTTAGCGGCCCAACTGGCCGAGCAAAATGCGCTGGGAAAAATCAAAGAAGTGCTGGAAGAAATCCCACGCGTGCGAAAAGACATGGGGTATCCACCACTGGTCACTCCCACCAGCCAAATTGTCGGAACACAAGCGACCCTGAATGTGTTAACCGGCGAGCGCTATAAAGTGATTACCAATGAAACCAAAAATTATTTTCAAGGGTTGTATGGGAAACCACCTGGCACCCTCAACTCCAAGATCAAGCAAAAAGCCTTGGAAGGCGATCAGCCCGTCTCCGGTCGTCCCGCTGACAACCTTGATCCGGAGCTGGGAGATGCGAAGCAGGAACTCGTTGGACGGGAGATGGCTGAAGAGGACATTGTCTCATATGCGCTCCTCCCATCTGTCGCTTTGCAATTTTTTGATGAACGGGAGCGAGGGGAACTAAAACCAGAACCCCTTCACGCCTCCCCGGAGAGTGGGCCGGCGGTGGCTCACGATCTTCATTTAGCCCCGGTGGAATTTAACGTCACCGTTCACGGCGAAGCCTATCATATTCGCGTGTCGGGATCCGGCCAAACGGTTGACGGGGTGAAACCCTATTATATTAAAGTGAATGATAAACTTGAAGAAGTGTATCTTGAGCCGATTCAAGAAGTCCTAGCCGGCTCGCCTGACCCCCCGACATCCCAATCATCAAAGACCGAAAAACGTCCCAAACCATCACAACCCGGGGACGTGACCACACCCATGCCCGGCCGGGTGGTCAAGGTCCTGGTGACCGAGGGTTCAACTGTCAACGTCGGTGATTCCCTGCTGGTGGTGGAAGCCATGAAAATGGAGAATCGAGTCCAATCGCCTATTGCCGGGTCCGTCATCACCATCTACGTGAAAAAAGGAGATGAAGTGAATCCGGATGAAACTCTGATTCATCTAGAATAATAATGCGGGGCTGTTTTCACTTCCGATCATTCCTCCTTTTCATGCTCGTGCTTGGATGCTTGACGATCTTGGGATGTTCCTCTCTGTCAGCACTCCCTTCCAGAATCGAACTGATCCAACGTGTGCCCTATCAGACCACCAGAGTCAACAACCATCGCATTGCCTATCTTGACGTTGGCCAAGGTCCACCGCTTATCCTCATCCATGGATTTGGCGGGTCGATGTGGCAATGGGAACATCAATATTCTGTTCTGGCCCACACTCACCGGGTCATTATCCTGGATTTACTCGGCTCTGGCCTCTCTGACAAACCGGAAGAAGCCTATACGCCAAAACACATGGTGGAGTTTTTTCGGCAATTCATGGATACCCTCAATATTCCACGAGCCACGTTAGTAGGAAATTCCATGGGGGCAGGCTTAGCCATGGCCATGGCCCTTGACTATCCGGAACGAGTGGAACGACTTGTGCTTATCTCGGGATTTCCTGCTCAAGTTGAAAACAGTATCGCTTCCCAATATTACCGAGGCTTTCTCAATCATCGCCCTCCCCTCTGGCTGGCAAAATTGGGAAATTTAATGGCAGGAAAAAGGACCACAGAACAGATTCTCAAAGAAATTATTTATAATTCAGCCCTCATCTCCCCTACCATCATTGACCGTTCATTTCACAATCGACAACGGGGCGATTTTCTTTCCCCCCTCTATTCATTAATGGACAACATCAAGACTTGGGAGGGACAATATGGAAATAGGCTTCAGAAGATTTCTCACCAGGTCCTGCTTCTTTGGGGAGAGCATGATCGAGTATTTCCCCTGGAAGTGGGTAAACGGGTAAAAGACCAGGTACCTCATGTTGAATGGCATGTCATCCCGGAAGCCGGGCATATTGCGCAATGGGAGGCACCCACTATCGTGAATCAACTCATCCTTTCATTTTTAGAACGAGATTTCTGAAGAAAAGATCATTCCAACCGGCCAATCAGCCCACGCCCATAAGAGAAAATGGTATTCTTTACACAACACGATTCCTCAAACTTGGATCACCGTTTCTGAATAGAAGGAGCATCATTGATGCAAAAAATCTCTTCCATTATTTCTTTACTTCTCATCCTGACGGCATCTTCATTGGCGGGTTGCTCGACCCTGAATGATCAATCAGAACACGAATTTTCCTATAAAAACATTCCGGTTGACAAAGAAACCGCTAGGACAGGGGAAGGTGCGACCATTCTTTTCCGAGGCACCCCTTTGCCGCTGAGTGGCATTGAAGTGAAAGCCGGAGAGACTCTTCGTGCGGTCCCATTGGCAAAAGGCGATTTATCCCTCGTGAACATTCATGAATCCCAAGGGAAAGTCCGCATCATCAATATCGTGCCTTCCCTTGACACGAAAGTTTGCGAACAACAAACCCATTATCTTAGTGAAAAAAACCAGGGTCTTGATCAACAGGTGCAACTGATAACCATTAGTGTCGATACGCCTTTCGCTCAACAACGATTTGCGAAAGAAGCAGGAATTACCAATGTCGAATTTCTGTCAGATTTTCGAGGTGGGGAGTTTGGCACTTCCCATGGATTACTATTGGAAGGCCCCCATCTCCTGGCTCGAGCTGTCATGGTTGTCGATGCGAATAATGTAATCCGGTATCTCCAGGTAACCCCCGATCTCGGCCATATGCCGGATATGGATAGAGCCTTTCAAGTGGCGCGATCCATACTACAAAACTCCTGACACCACACATGTCTATAAAAATTCACTACTCACTCTCATGACATTCTCAGAACAGTTACGAAATCGTGCCGCGCCTATTTGGGCTGCCCAGCTGAAGCACCCTTTCGTCGTGGCATTGGGAAAAGGCACGTTACCAGCCAAAAAATTTCAATATTACATCTTACAAGATGCAAGGTATTTAGAAGAATTGGCCAGGGTCTTTGCTCTAGGGTCGGCCAAAGCGACGGATGGAGATACGGCCCTTCGGTTTGCAAAATTAGTTGAAGACACGATTACCGTCGA
>JBDSHB010000299.1:0-2785 GCA_039918695.1 Nitrospirales bacterium
GTGCGCTTGTTTACCACAAATTTCTTAAAGGGCTGTTGTCCAGTACCGGCCTTTCATTGTCGGTCCAATGCCCTTGTTCACTATTCCTCTTAGGAGTGCCAGCCGATTAAGACGAACTTTCCGATCATGCGCTCTGATTCGATCCTGGCATGGGCAGTTCTCGAAGTAGCTGCATTGATGGGAGAAAGTGATTCGGCCAGTGTGGGTTGGATCATTCCCGAATCGGCCCAACGGGCGACCTGGGTGAGCAGCTTGCGTTGTTCAACCATATCGTCGGTCTGATACAGGGAGCGGGTGAACATGAATTCCGACGAAAATGTCCCGCTTTTGCGTTTAAGTGCATTGAGATCTACCGATTCCGTGGTGTCCACCATTCCGCAAATGTGGCCTTGAGGTTTGATGGCCTCGGCCATATCGGACCATTATTGGTCCGTCTTTGAGGTATTCAGAATATAGTCCACCGTAGGGTGTGCCAGTTGTTGCAATTGAGGCAGCATGGGTGGCGAATGATCAAGGACCGCATCGGCCCCCATTTGACGACACCACGATTTCGACTTAGCCCGTGAAGACGTGGCGATCACCGAAAGGTGGACGAGTTTGGCAAACTGAATGGCCATGGACCCGACCCCACCTGCTCTACCAATGATCAAGATGATGTGGCCTTCCGATCGTCCGTCTTTGGCAATAGCCATCCGCTCGAACAGGGCTTCATAGGCGGTGATCGCCGTCAGGGTACGGCCGCTGATTGAGCGATGGTCCAGGAAATAGGTTTTTGGGCAGCAATTCGTTCATCCACAAGATGATACTCGCTATTACATCCTGAACGGCCAATGCTGCCAGAATAAGACACGGCATTGCCTGCCTGAAACATCCGGACCTCGTTTCCGGTGGCCTCCACGACACCAGCAGCATCCCAGCCTAACACTTGCGGTAAGGCATCGTGATGGTCGAGACCTTTGGAAGGGCGAATTTTGGTATCCACTGGATTGACGGAGATGGCTTCTATCCGCATTAACAAATCTCTTCCGTGAGGCTCTGGACTGGGAAGATCGACATCTCTTAAGGATTCAGGATCTGTGATGGGGAGATATCGAGTCAGTCCAACGGCTTTCATGGCTTACCTCATTTACCGGGAGGTCAACGAATGATCCCGATCATCCTCAATGATGACTTCGTGAAGCAATGTTCTGTTCGCATCAAACCACTCTATGTGGACCGACGGCTTCAAGCCATCTGGATGAACGGTGATTTTTCCAAAATTTCGTGAGGCGTCATTGAAGTACTCAAACCGTGGCTCCTGGCTGGAAATTTTGTCATTCATCGGAGCGGCCAGCGGACCAAAAATAAATTCCTTGAGGTCCGTCAAACCAGGCATTCGGCTCACCCCTGCATGATGCACGTCTCCGGTCAGAAACAGGATGCCTGTGATGTCGTGCTTCTTCAAAAAACCCAAGATCTCATCTCGCTCATCTGGAAATTCTCCCCATTTATCGGCGCGAGGATCGGAAAAGGGGACTGAGGAGATAATAAATTTGAATTTGGCAGAAGAAGCCGCGAGCTGTGCCAATAGCCATTGTTTTTGATCAGCTCCCAACATCGTGTTGGTTGCCGGGTTCCGATATTGACGGGTATCCAAAAGAAAGAGTTCTACGGCCTTTCCCCAGCGAAACGTCCGGTAGAGACGGGTTGAATCCGTCGTGTATGGGCGAATGGGCCAGTAGGTAAAAAAGGCTTGGCGCCCTATAGGCATGAGTGGATGCGTTGAGGTGAAGTCACTGTCCACTTCGTGATCGTCCCACATGGCGTAGACACTTGTTTCGGCGAATAGCCGTTTCGCGAATCCGTCACGGTTTTCTCGATACTTGTTCCAATAGTCTGTTAATTCTCGGGCGGGCGTCTCCTTGTCGGCGTAAATCGTGTCTCCCAAAAACACAAAAAAGTCCGGACTCACCGTGCGCATGGTTTCCATGATTGAAAATGGTTGAAAACTATGGCGCGTATCGCCGCTAATGACAAAAGTGACCGTTGCGGAATCCTCTGCGAGGGGCGCCGTGAGGAATTGGCAGGACTGACTGGGATTTTTCCCGGGCACCAGGCTCCGATACCAATATCGAGTTTTGGGGGTCAGAGCAGTCAGGGGAATCTGTGCGGTGAAATCGGTTTCCGGAGTCGTTGAGACCATCGCGGATTCTTGAAAGGTGGACCACTGAGGATCGGTGGAATATTGGATTGTCAGTGTTTGAGGGTCGGAGGTTTTTATCCACACGATGGCTTCATGCGGCGTCACATCTCCCGCGGCGCAATTGAATTCGATGCTCCCCTGCTCTGCACTATCCGGGGATTCTATGGAGGCACACCCTCCCAGCGCTCCGCAAAGTCCGAAGAGCAATACCCATTCTTTCCTGTCGGTCCAGCCAAGCCCCCAACGCCTTAGCAAACGTGAATCCTGTTTCATTGGTAAGATGATTCCTTTTAAGTTTTTCCAGTCGGGAGGAACTCACTGGTGAATAATAGAGATAGGGGTCGGAAGGGGATGAACCCGATTTTGAATAATTTCCTGAAACCCTTCAGCGGGCGACGAGCACTTCGGATAAGAATAAAGAGTTAAGGCCTCTCGCCCAAATTTGCACCTTTGCTCTTGCAACGAATACAATTTTGCTAGTCTCCCTGAACGACGAGGAAAAGAGCAACATTCATGACGCCGTTTCCCTTTCTCTGTATTGCCTTACTTGGCGCTTTTCATCTCACTTCCCCTAAGGAGGCTATATTCGCTTCTCCGGCTAAT
>JBDSHB010000300.1:0-3784 GCA_039918695.1 Nitrospirales bacterium
AAACAGGGTATCGAACTCCCTGTCGGACAGGCCACGCGGATCCTCACTCTGCGGTTGAAGGTTCATGAGACTCACCACATTTACGACCCGAACTTTCAGATCGGGAACCTGCTTGCGAAGAAGGTCCACCGCAGCCAATGTCTCCAGGGTAGGAACATCACCGGCACAAGCCATCACCACATCGGGTTCTCCGCCTTTGTCGTTACTGGCCCATTCCCAAATACCGATACCGGCGGTGCAATGTTTGATGGCCGCATCCATGCTGAGAAACTGCAGGCCAGGTTGTTTCCCTGCCACAATGACATTAACGAGGTTCCGACTCCGGAGACATGTATCCGTGACGAATAACAAACTATTGGCATCAGGCGGCAGATAAATTCTGATCACTTCGGCTTTTTTGTTGGCCACATGATCGATAAACCCCGGGTCCTGATGAGAAAATCCATTGTGATCCTGCCGCCACACATGGGAGGTCAACAGGTAATTCAGTGACGCAATGGGTCTCCGCCACGGAATCTCACTCCCGGTCACCTTCAACCATTTGGCATGCTGGTTGAACATGGAATCGATTATGTGAATGAACGCCTCGTAGCAGGAGAAAAATCCATGACGGCCGGTCAGCAGATAGCCTTCCAGCCAGCCCTGGCAGGTATGTTCACTGAGAATTTCCAACACCCGCCCATCCGGAGCCAGATGATCATCTTCCGGAAGGGTGTCTGCCACCCATCGACGATTCGTCACTTCTAGCAGGGCGCCGAGACGGTTGGACGCGGTTTCATCGGGACCAAAAACCAGGAAATTTCGATTGCCCATGTTGCGTTTCATGACGTCCCGGAGAAATGTGCCCATCACCCGCGTCGCTTCAGCCACAACCTTTCCGGGTAGAGGTACCTCCACTGCGTAATCCTGAAAATCAGGCATCTTGAGGTCCTTGAGCAGCAACCCACCGTTGGCATGAGGATTCGCGCCCATTCGCCGTTCACCTTTGGGGGCCAGTTCCGCCAGTTCTGGAATGAGTTTGCCTGTCTCGTCAAATAATTCCTCAGGCTTGTAACCTTTCATCCACTTTTCGAGCAGTTGAATATGATCCTTTTTGGTCGCCATCTCGGCAAACGGAACCTGATGCGAACGCCAGGAACCCTCGGTTTTTTTCCCATCCACCTCTTTTGGACCGGTCCACCCCTTGGGACTGCGCAAGATGATCATCGGCCAGCAGGGACGGGAGGTCTCACCCTTTTCCCTGGCACGATGCTGAATGGCGTGAATTTCCTTCATTACCTCATCCAATGTGTCCGCCATGACCTGATGCATGGCCTCCGGGTCATCCCCTTCCACAAAAAACGGCTTATAGCCATAGCCGACAAATAAGCTGTTCAATTCCTCATGGCTGATTCGGGCCAACACCGTAGGATTGGCGATTTTGTACCCGTTCAAATGCAAAATGGGGAGCACGGCTCCATCCAACTTTGGATTCAAAAATTTATTGGAATGCCAGGCGGTCGCCAAAGGACCGGTTTCCGCTTCTCCATCTCCCACCACACAGGCGACAATCAGATCGGGATTATCAAACGCCGCACCAAAGGCATGCGACAACGAATAGCCAAGCTCCCCTCCCTCATGGATGGAGCCGGGCGTTTCGGGAGCCACGTGACTGGGAATCCCACCTGGAAAAGAAAATTGTTTGAACAGTTTTTTCATGCCTTCAGCATCCTGGGAGATGTTGGGATACACCTCGCTGTAGGTTCCCTCCAAATACGTGTTCGCCACCAAACCCGGACCGCCATGTCCGGGACCGGCAATATAGATCATGTTGAGATCATGTTTCTTAATCATTCGATTCAGATGGACATACAGAAAGTTTAATCCAGGAGTCGTCCCCCAATGTCCCAGTAACCGCAATTTTATATGATCAAGCGTCAACGGATTTTTGAGTAAGGGGTTATCATGAAGATAGATCTGCCCCACGGACAAATAATTCGTCGCACGCCAATAGGCATCAATACGCTGCAGCTCTTCCTTGGTCACTATTGTTTTTTTTAATGAACCCGTTTCCATCTTCTTTCCCTCCATTTTATCCTCCTAATCAAAATCAGTCTTTCTATTTGGACGAAGCACAGACTATTGTGATGTCCCGTCTCTGGTTATTCCCGGAACCTTCCCCATACCTATTAGAAAACCATGCTGACTCAAGACCCATCCGTCACGTTTTCAGGTCGGAAGTTCTCTGCCTCAGCATCATCCGAAACACATATTTTTCGAATTCCACCAGAAAAAATCACCGCGCCAATTCCAACAATTCGAATCCACGCAAATCCATCGATGCCGGTAGTATGAAACAGCGTCTGCATCACTTCGGTATAGGTAAAGAGCCCTTGAATCCCTAAGACCATGCCTATCGTGAGCGGAACATAGGGGTTTCCAAACAATCCTTTGCGGGACAGAACCGAGCCATAAAAAGACCGCGCATTTAAGACATAAAAAGCTTCAAAGACCACCAGCATGTTGACGGCTATCGTTCTCGCAGTTTCGATAGAGGCTCCCTGTTCACGCTCCCACTGGAACAGACCAAACGTGCCTGCCACCGCTAAGACGGACACAAAGCCGATGCGCCACAAGAGAAACCGTGACAGAATGGCTTCGCCGGGGTTTAGAGGGGGACGTTGCATGACATCCGATTCAGGAGGCTCGACGGTTAAAGCCAATGCCAAGGTCACGGCGGTGATCATATTGACCCACAGAATTTGTACCGGCGTAATAGGCAGCACGGTCCCTAACAGAATGGCGGCCACAATCACTCCAGCTTCGGCCACATTGGTAGGAAGAATAAACAGAATGGACTTTTGAATATTGTCATAGACCCGACGGCCTTTCTCGACTGCATGAACAATCGAGGCAAAATTATCATCGGCCAGCACCATTTCCGCCGCTTCCTTCGCCACTTCGGTCCCCTTCACTCCCATCGCCACTCCCACATCCGCCCGCTTGAGCGCCGGCGCGTCATTCACACCATCTCCGGTCATGGCCACCACTTCCCCACCCGCTTGGAGGGCTTGCACCAGTCGCAATTTATGTTCCGGACTTGCCCGGGCAAATATATCGATATCCCGCACGACACGGGCCAATTCCGCATCACTCAAGGTTTCCAGGACCTGTCCCGAAATGGCCTGTTTTCCATCTCCGACATGCATCTGTAAGCCAATCGTTCTCGCCGTCACCAGATGATCCCCGGTAATCATTTTGACTCGAATCCCGGCTTGTTGGCATTGCCGGACCGCTTCAATGGCTTCAGCCCGTGGTGGATCAACAATGCCGAAGAGCCCCAACATCGTCAGGCCCTGCTCCACATCTTGAAACCGTAACTCTCGATGTTCGTGATTGGTGGATGCAAAGGCCACGGCCAACACTCGCTGCCCCTGACCGGCCATCTGCTCAATCCGACCATGCCACGACCGGCTATTCAACGGATGATCCTCCCCCAGACTCCGCTGAAACGCGCACATCTCCAAAACCCGTTCCGGGGCACCCTTGATATACATAAATCCATGCCCGGCATGGTCGTGATGCAACGTCGACATAAACCGATGATGGGATTCAAAGGGGATCACATCCGTCCGTGGCCACATCTCATGTTCGAATCGGAAATCCAATCCGGCTTTTCTCCCGAGGGTAACCAACGCCCCCTCCGTCGGATCTCCGTTGATCTGCCAGGCTCCCTCCACATGGGCCAGATCCGCATCGTTACACAACATTCCGGCCCGAGCCAGTTCCATCACGTCTGGAAGAT
>JBDSHB010000301.1:0-9005 GCA_039918695.1 Nitrospirales bacterium
CACGTCTTTTCATATTTCCCATCGGGAAGCTCTATTACAGCCTTCGTTTGCGTTTCATCAGACAGCCGAACTTTGACGCGTTCCGCCTCCAGCCGGACGGTTTGCATCAAATCGGGAGACTCGCCAATCTTCAAGCCCTGAGTTTTTAAAATTTCATCAACCATGACATCAACGAGCCGTTGATCGAAATCATCTCCCCCTAAATGAGTATCTCCATTGGTGGCCAGGACTTCAAAGATCCCATCCTTTAATTTAAGGATAGAGAGATCAAACGTCCCTCCGCCTAAGTCATAAATCGCGATCAGACCTTGTGTCTTTTTCTGAAGGCCATAGGCCAGTGAAGCTGCTGTCGGCTCATTAATGATGCGCAAGACCTCCAACCCGGCAATCAGTCCGGCATCTTTGGTGGCTTGCCGCTGACTATCATTGAAATACGCCGGAACTGTGATCACAGCCTTGGAGATGTCTTCTTTTAAATATTCCTCGGCTCGCCGTTTTAATTCCTTCAGAATCATGGCAGACACTTGAGGCGGAGAATAGGTTTTATCTCCAATCTCAATGCGAATCACCCCGTTTTTTTCATGAAGCTGATAGGGAAAATACTTCAGGTCGTCCTTTACATCATCCAGCCCCTTTCCCATAAACCGCTTCACGGAATAAATGGTACGGGAAGGGTCACGAATCAAATGGGCTTTTGCAGGCTCTCCCACCATCATCCCATTATCCGTTAACCCCACGATGGAAGGCACTTTGGTCTGCCCGTCCGGACCTGGAATGACATGAGGCCCTTCTTGATCCATAAAGGCAACTAGCGAGTTTGTCGTTCCTAAATCGATGCCAACAATGCGACTCACAACATATTCCTTTTTAATGATGACGATTAGCCCGTCGTTTCCAGCAAATCGTTAACCATATTCCGCACGTATGTTCGATTAGAGAGAATTTCCTGCATACCACGCAAAAGAGTATTTTTCTTTTCACGAGTTTGGCTCGAATCAGGGAGATCCCCCTGCAACTGATCCCATTCCGTGAACTTATGCTGCAGGGATTCTTCCATTTCGGCTTGTCGTTTCTCCAGACGTTCCCGTTCGTCCTGCAACTTTTTCCGAAGCGCCTCAAGTTCCGATGACGCGCCATTGGGGTCCAATTGGCGGAAGGTTTCCAAATCCTCTTGCAGCTCAAGAACTTCTTCAAAGAGATCCGCTGGAGGATTCGATCGAATATCTTTCACCGCTCCAGCCTCTAAGCGGATCAAGTATTCGGCCCGTTGAATAGGATCTTTGATTATTCGATAGCCGGTATTCAAAAACGCCGAATTCCCCAAACTAATGGCTTTTTCCGATTCATCTTTTGTGGAATAAAAATCCGGATGAAAGGTGCGACTTAATTCATAAAACGTCTTTTCCAATTGTTGTTCATCAAGGTTCAGCCGACGAGGGAGTTGGAAGCAGGCAAAATAATCCAAATCTTTCGAAAGCGGCTGAACTTTGACACATTGGCCACAGAGATATTCTCCAGTGACTTCGGATTGGCAGTGCCAGCACATACTGCGTGCCATGGGAAGTTCGCGGGCTTTTGTCTTGGCTTGTTGTTGGCGTTCCATAAATTTCCGGCTCTGACGACTCGGGCATGGGGAACAGCCCCATGCCCGAGTTGTTACGTCACTATGTGGTTGAAAGAGATTGATCTTACGCTGAAAACGACTCTCCACACCCACAGGTTTTCGTGGCATTGGGATTAATAAATTTAAAGGCTCCACTCACCATGTCCTTTTGATAATCCAAGGTCATGCCTTGAAGATAAATGGCGCTTTTTGCATCGACGATCACTTTCACGCCATCCACCTCAGTAACGGTATCAAACTCCCCGATCTTGTCATCGAAGTTGACGGTATAGCTCAACCCTGAACAACCGCCACCCTTCACTCCCAACCGAAGACCCCCTTCAGTTATTCCCTGAAGGTCCAATAACCGCTTGACCTCTTTCAACGCCTCATCGGTCATGGCAACCGTTGAATTACTTTCCGTGGTTTTTGTTTCCATCACCATTTCTCCCTACAACAAATCGTGAACAGTTCCCTAAACTAGGATGAGGTAGTGGCTGCTTCCGGCTTGAGCCTTTTCTCTCCCGCTTTTTTCTGGTAATCCCCCAAGGCCGCTTTAATGGCATCTTCCGCCAACACGGAACAATGGATTTTGACGGGTGGGAGGTTCAATTCATGAACAATATCCGTATTCTTAATTTTTTGAGCATCTGCTAAGGTTTTTCCTTTGAGCCACTCGGTCGCCAAACTGGAACTGGCAATGGCCGACCCACAGCCAAACGTCTTGAATTTAGCATCCACAATGGTGTCGTTTTCGACTTTAATTTGGAGTTTCATCACATCCCCGCATTCCGGGGCTCCGACAACACCTGTTCCGACATCATCTGCATCTTTTTGAAAACTTCCCACATTGCGGGGATTGTTGTAATGATCAATGACTTTTTCACTATAGGCCATGGACTACCCTCCCTTTGTTGTATGGTATGACATTGTGTTTTGTAAAACCATTTTGAATATATCTTCAATTATATCAATTAATGAGCTGCCCATTGAACGCTTTTCAAATCCACCCCTTCCTTGGCCATTTCATAGAGCGGGGACATCTCTCGCAGGTGGTTCACGGCTTTGATCATTCGCTCAATGGTGTATTCCACCTCCTCATCGGTATTAAACCGACCAAGCCCAAAGCGGATCGAGGAATGGGCCAAATCCGATCCTACCCCTAAGGCACGCAATACATAGGACGGCTCAAGCGTGGCCGAAGTACAAGCCGAACCAGAAGACAGGGCAATTTCTTTGACCCCCATGAGCAATGCCTCTCCTTCCACGTACGCAAAACTAATATTGAGATTATTCGGCAACCGCTCAGTCGGATGGCCGTTTAAATAGACCTCATCCATACTCTTCATGATGCCTTCCTGAAGGCGATCACGCATCTTGGCCATACGAACAGACTCCGTAGACATCTCCTGCTCGCAGAGTTCGCAGGCTTTTCCAAACCCGACAATGAGCGGCACAGGCAAGGTTCCCGATCGCATACCCCGCTCATGGCCCCCGCCATACATCATCGCCTCCAACCTCACTCTTGGCGCCTTACGTCTGACATATAAGGCCCCCACGCCCTTGGGACCATAAATCTTATGGCCGGTAAAGGACATCAGATCAATTCCCATTTCCTGAACATTCACAGGAATTTTTCCCACCCCTTGCGTCGCATCACAGTGGAAAAGGACGCCTTTTTCTTTAGCAACTTTTCCGATTGCCGCCACGGGATTGATCGTACCGATCTCATTGTTGGCCATCATAATCGAAATTAAAATCGTCTGGTCGGTAATGGCATTGCGTACGTCCTCAGGGCTCACCATGCCTGCTTTATCAACAGGGAGGAAGGTGACCTTGATACCCTTTTTTTCCAGATATTTCGCCGTATCAATCACCGCCCGGTGTTCCGTCGAACCTGTAATGATATGATTCCCTTTTTCCCGATACATTTCGACCACGCCCTGTAAGGCCAGATTATCCGATTCCGTTGCCCCACTGGTAAAAATAAGTTCTTTGGGATCGGCGTGAATAAGATGCGCAATCTGCTTTCTGGCCACTTCCACCGCCTCTTCGGCTTCCCATCCAAAACTGTGATTCCGGCTGGCAGCATTCCCGAATTTCTCGGTGAAGTAGGGAAGCATCATTTCGAGCACCCGAGGATCACAGGGCGTCGTTGAATGATTATCCAAATATATAGGTAACTTCATAATTGAACTCCTTTGGTTTTACGAGATTCCACAATAATTAAGGGGGGTTCGGCCATCATATCTTCAATGGACATGCTACTGAGTAAATGAAAAATACTTTCTTGTACGCGCAACAGAGGTGTCCGGATATTACAATGCTCAATTTGTTCACAAGACAAGTGTTCTTCCTTTTCATGATAACAATCTGCAATTCCCAGAGGCCCCTCAATCGCCTCCAACACCTGCGCAATAGAAATCTCCCTGGGCTCGCGGGCTAGGAGATAGCCTCCCTTAGGCCCATTTTGGCTTTCCACCATGTCATATTTGGCCAAGGTCTGAAGTACTTTGGCTAATAATTCAAGGGGAATATGATGCTCCTCTGCTATTTCCTTGGTATTGACGACCCTATTAGGATTAAAGGGACTGGTTTCTCCAGAGCGGACCATCGCCATATATTGGAGAGCCATCAGAGCATAATCCGCTTTTTTGGAAAGTTTCAGCATAATACGTATTTGTTTTTAAAAATTACAGCCTGTCATAATGCCGACTTATATGATCGGGTTTAATATATCATTGACCTCTAAAGGCAGTCAAGACTAAAATGGTCGGAGATTCAATTAGTCGGACTTATAAAGTCATAAATGAATCAATTATGAAATTTTAGCCAGAATAAATTTTTAACATATTGTTTTATAAGGAGATTTAAATGGGAGGCAGTAATCCATATATAGAGAAAAGTGAAACAGCAATCGCTAAAAAACCATTCAAACTAACCTTTATCACACCGAGCAAGCCCATAGAAATTGAGGTTGACCCCGAGAAATTCCCGTATGGGGAGACAGGACTGCCCGGGAGCATCCTGGATATCGCGTTAGGAAATGGGATTGATGTGGAGCATGCCTGCGGCGGAGTCTGTGCCTGCTCCACCTGTCATATTATTGTGAAACAAGGACTCGACACCTGCAACGAGCCCACTGATGACGAAAATGACCAATTAGATGAAGCTCCAGGACTCACCCTGCAGTCAAGGTTGAGTTGCCAGTGCGTGCCTAATGGCGAGAAGGATCTCACCATCGAAATCCCCGAATGGAATAAAAATCTCGTCAAAGAAAGCCACTAATTCAGCGACCCGCAATTTTCAAAGTTCCTTCCGGCTACCCCTTCGCAACACGCACCGTCCTCTTTAAGAACCGATAGCGGCTTAAACCTGTGACGGTGCGACTCTTATCAAACAACTCCTGGACTTCTTAGTTCTTCCACTCTCGAAGTGCCCTAGACCCTTGGGGGACAGGGGTCCAAACAGGTAGATCGGGGAATCGAACAATCCTTGCCGCAAACAACCTCGTGTGGTCACTCCAAGACCGGCATGATTTCGCAATCCCGTTGGGGTGAGACATTATTCACTCTTTTTGCTATACAGCAGTCAAAGGAAGTCTTTCCTTACCTGGCCTCTTATTAGTTTCTGCGAGGGCGACATGAGCTATCGCATGACTATTTCCGATCTCTCACCGAACCGACTCTGGCATATCGGAATCATTCGAGTTGGGCTACTTAGCTTTCTTCTGATCTGCCTGCATCCTTCTTTAGGGCTAGGACAAAGTCCTCCCTCCGTCCCGCCTCCTAACGTGCTGGATCCGACCGGTCGGTCAGGAGAACCACCCCCACTCCAGAAGGAAGAGACATTCCCCTCCATGCCTTCTCCCGGACTCATCTTACCCCCGGTTGATACCTTTCCTGAATTAGAGCAAAAACGTGCCCCCCTTCTGCGTGTCATGGTCAAAAAAATTCACATTGAGGGAAGCACGGTGTTTACCCCCGAGGAGCTGGCGAACGTCACGGCTCCCTTCGAAAATCGAGAAATCTCGACTGAAGATCTGGAAGAACTTCGTCGGGCCCTCACCCTCTTATATGTCAACAACGGATATGTGAATTCCGGTGCAATCATTCCCGACCAGGCTGTGAAGGCAGAGGAGGTGACGATTCGGATCATCGAGGGGAAATTGACAGATATCAAAATTGAGGGAACCAAGTATTTTCTGCCTTTCTATTTGGAAGACCGGATCGCGCTGGATGCCGGCCCTCCCTTCAATATCAGACCGCTGAAGGAACGCCTCCAGATTCTTCTGCAAGACCCCAGAATTGTCCGCTTAAACACGGAACTCAGACCCGGCTTGAAACCGGGAGAGGCCATTCTCCAGGCACGAGTGGAAGAAGCATCACCCTTTCGAGCGTGGACGGAGTTCAATAATTTTCAATCACCAACCGTTGGAGCTGAACGAGGGCTGGGCACCATTGCCGTCGATAATATTTTCGGCATCGGCGATCAATTTCTTATTACTTATGGCCAATCGAAGGGCGTGAATCCCCTCATTGACACCTCGTACATTGTCCCATTCACCTCCCGGGACACGACCCTGGAGTTACATTATCGCTTGAATAATTTCACGGTGGTGTCCTCACCGTTTAAACAGCTGGACATCACAAGCAAATCACAAATTTTCAAAATCGCCATACGACAACCGCTCTACCATACCCTGACGGATGAAGTGGCCATCTCGTTAATCGGGGAGCATCTCCAAAATCAGACATTTCTTGGCGGAACGGGGTTCGCCTTTACGCCGGGAACAACCCAAGACGGAAAGTCCATCGTGTCGGCCATTCGGTTTGCCCAGGAATGGATTCACCGCGAACCCATGCAAGTCCTGTCCTTTCGCTCACGATTCAGTGTGGGGTTGGACGTGCTGGATGCCACTAACAATCAACAAAACTCGAAGGATGCAGACTCCCACTTTTTTGCCTGGTTGGGCCAGGCTCAATGGGTTCGGCGATTTGATCCCACGGGCATCGAACTCCTCAGTAGCTTGGCCCTACAGATTTCCAATGACAGCCTATTTCCGCTCGAGCAGTTTGCCGTCGGCGGCCGATATAGCGTGAGAGGATACAGGGAAAACCAATTAGTGCGGGATAATGCGTTTCTGTTTTCTATCGAAACGCAAATTCCCGTAATGCCCGCTCTCTTTGGACCCTATGTGTCTGTGCATTTTGCGCCCTTCATTGATGTCGGACGTTCGTGGAACGCCAAATTCCCCACCCCGGACACCCAGACCTTGGCCAGTATAGGGGCCGGGATTCGCCTCGGCTTCTTTAAGCGGGCATTTGCCAACGTGTATTGGGGTCAACAATTGAACCATATAGACGAGCCTCCCCCATACAACACCCTCCAGAACAATGGACTTCATGTGCAATTCATGATGAACATACTCTAGGAGCCTGTCGGACTTAGGATGAATCGGCTGCAAAAGTGTCTAAGCGGTTCATATTTCGCCGCTTTCTTGGACAATAGTCCCACTATGGGCCGGCGAAATCGTCAAAACCTAGCCTCGCCCAGCCGCATTTTCGCTCTCGATCCCCCAAATCCGACAGGCTCCTAGCCACTAAGAAAAATGAGTAGTGCTTCGCCACTCTATTCTTACGAGGAGTGAGAGATACTAAATATGTGGAGAGTGGCGTGACACGGGAGGCGCTAGAACGAGAAGGAATGAAAGGAATGAGGCGAAGCCACTTGGGTACATTGTAAATAAGGAGAACGTCGGGAATAACGAAGCGCACGATCCACATCTTTCCCTGCCACCAGACATAATCGAGCCAGACATCCCCGTTGCGAGTGTTCCACAGCTAAAATTGAAAAAATTCGTTCCGCCCGGAGGTTATCCTCCTGACACCGTTCATCAATACCCTGATAGACAAAAGGGTCCTGCCCGAAATTCACCAAATGAATCCTTTCGGACTGAATGCCCAGCATGCGCAAGAAGGTGGTGAGATTCGTGAGATGGTAATTTGCCAGGTGGAGATTGTACGCCAAGGTGCCTCGCACATCACAATGTTCTTCAATCCCTAAACCCCATTGGTCTTCCAAATCAAAAAGAGCTACGGTTTCGTGGAGGAAAACCTCGATCCCACCCCGGAGTAAAGAACGGCCTTCATCAAAATACAAATCTGCGACCACGGGATCCTGGTGCTCTTCGACTGAGGCGCCCGAGCCCCTACCCTTTCCGAATGATGGCCTGGGTGTGGATACCATGAACCCATCATGAACTTCTTCCACCGCCAAAGGGGAATTCACGGAAGGGAGAATAATGTCCCGAGCGTTCGCGAGGGAATCCGGAACAGGCCATAGCACCCCACACGCAAGGGCCCATGCCAGCAATAGCCGAAGGAATCCATTCAGAGGGAACAGGAACATGACGGCGAGAAAGAAAGAAGACCCATTTGATAGCGATTTCAGAAAACGCATCAGGATTGGTTTAGTTTTTTGGCCACACCCTTTGAAGTCAGTATCGGTCCGACAGGAAGCAACTTAATTCGGATGAGAGAAACGGGGTATCACCATTCCTACTGAGTTCCAAGAGACATCCATGTTTGAAATGACGTGAAGAATCTGGGACGAGGAGTAAGGAAAAAGTTTGTCAATCAGAAGGCGAGAAAGAGGGGCGGAATCTACAGGTGAGTCTGTAAGCGACCATGACGCACAGAGTGTGACGGATGGCCTTATCTCGCAGAATGCAAACGTTACGATGCGCCTGAAGGCGGCTTACCGGAAGAACGGCGTCAATGAAGATATTCAAGTCTTCTAAAAAATGGGCTGTGGAATATATCAAGTCTTTGGCCTGTTCATTCACATATGAATTGGTTCAGACTCACCGGCAGGAAATAATGGAGTGTTCAAAAATGCGCATTCAGTCCTGTCCTGAGGTTTCGCGAAGGGAAGGCGGCAGCCACTTGGACGACGGAGCGTACGGAGGAGTATGTGAGCATGACCAAGAGACGTCCTGCCTGCACGCTTGCGCGTCGGAGCGCACTTCGGCGCGTAGTCGTGAAGCCGCTCCGGCGAAGGCACGGAACGCCGCTGACGGCATTTTTCAACACTCCAAAAAATGAAAACCTGTCCCCGCCACAACGGCGGGGACAGGTTCCATAACTGCGGGTACGATGAAGGGGGAAGAGAGCCTGCTCCCCTAGGACAGAAGGAGCAGGCTCATTAACACACGGGCACCACGGACTGGGGGAAATTTCTGGTCCTGTCAACATCCGCCGAGACAAGACCTTCGTGGACTTGCCCATAAAACCTCCAATTCCCACTGTCAAAAAGCCGCAGTCATAATCCATGCTGGCGATCCACCTGCGCCGGCATGTCCAAATCCACCTCTTCAAGCAACGACGCTCGCACATGATGC
>JBDSHB010000302.1:0-4865 GCA_039918695.1 Nitrospirales bacterium
CGCGACCGCCGAGACCGCGGTTTCAATATCAACAATACTGCTGCAAAACCATGGGCTTCAAGCCGGTGTTTTTCACGAACACATGAGTCTCCTGGAACGAGACCGCGCTGCCGCCTGGTTTGCCGAGGCCGAAGACGGTGCGCAAATGTTGATTTGCTCGGAGATTGGCGGCGAAGGTCGAAATTTTCAATTTCTCCACAATATCGTTTTGTTCGACTTACCCGATAACCCCGATCTACTGGAACAGCGTATTGGCCGCCTGGATAGAATCGGGCAGCAGCACGATATCAATATTCACGTACCTGTTGCGGCAGGTTCAAGAGACGCACGGCTGAGCCGCTGGTACCATCATGCACTCAATGCGTTTGAAAAGAGTTGCGTAACCGGCCAACACATCAAGGCCGGGAAGGAAGAACAATTTGCCGCTTACCTTGTCGGCGAACACCTCGATGAAGACAGGTTTGTCAACGAGTGCAAGCATCTGCACGAACAAAAGACGCGGCAACTCAATCTCGGTCGAAACCAATTGCTCGAACTCAGTAGTTGCCGTAAAGAAATTGCCAACTCGTTGATTAAAGAAATCAATCAAAATGAACAGCTGGACGTCTTATCACAATACCTCGAAAGCGCCTTTGATTGTTTTGGGGTTGAAATTGAAGATCATTCGCCGAACAGTTGGATCCTACGACCGGGTGCTCATTTACAGGTGGAGCAATTTCCGGAGTTACCCGAAGACGGCATCACCGTGACGACCAATCGCGAGACCGCCCTTGCGCGAGAAGACATGCATTTTCTGAATTGGGAGCACCCATTGGTGCGTGCGACCATCGACCTGATTTTGAACGGAGAAAAAGGCAGGGCCAGCATCTGCGCGTTACACATGCCACAACTTCCACCTCGCAGTATTTTAATCGAAGCCATATTTGAATCGATCTGCCCTGCACCCGACGGGTTGGACATTGGTCGCTATCTTCCTTGCAACGCATTGCGCTTGCTGGTCAACCAGGAGGGGAAAAACTATGCCCAACAACTACCACCTGACAGCTACGAAACTCTACTGAAAAAGATCGATCAAGGAGTTGCACGGCAAATGATCGAGAAGACACGTGCGGCATTAAAAAAACAGGTGCAACACATTGAGGAAATGGCCGCGCAACAGCTCCCCGAGCTTCGCAATACTGCCATCGCCTCGATGCATGAAGAATTAGATGGCGAGTTACAGCGTTTGCTTACCCTGCAAAAGCGCAACCCAACAATTCGCGATGAAGAAGTGCAATTACTGCGCACCAAAATCTCCGAAGTGGAAAAGCGTTTGCAAAGCAGTACGCTTAAGCTGTCCGCCCTGCGTGTCATTTATACGGTTTAAGCCGTCGAATTCAAGCCCTCGAGGATATATTCCCCGTTGCGTGTGGTGTAAATTACTCGCGTGAGCGAATACAATCATTAGGGAAGCATATGAAGCAACAAAAATTAGAGGTCACATCTGTTGTTGTAAGTTAAGTAGGCATTCTCTATGGCGTGCCACAGTCCTCGGATTTGCAAGAAGTCTAAACTAGATAACAACAGACGTGACCCGGATTAAATCCGAAAAAAAATCAATTGCACGGGACGGGAACTCACCCAGGCGGAAGTGTTGAAATTCCAAACTATCTTTGGCCAGGAAATGTGCGGGAACTGCAGAACATCATCGATTGCGCCGTGATCTCTTCCCGATGCGGTTCGGTGAAATTCGAACTGCCGGTACCACAAGCCAGCGGGGCGTCGCTCAAAACGCCACTGTTTAAAATTTTTGACTAAATCTATGCTCCACTACATTTGTCCGGTCTCGTCATGTAACAGTATGGGGATATTCGATTGCATTCCTCTCTAGGGAAGGAAGCTCAGCCATGATATCGGCTCCAACATCGTGGTTGGTACGTGGTTATTATTCTAGTAAGATGCGGTTAGATCTTTTTTCGCTACTCAGGGAAAGCCAATCAGTCCCCTTTTTGTAACTAGCACGGAGTGCCTTAATAGCGACAACAATTGCGCCTTCAGATGCCTTCCAAAGCTCCGTAGGGTCTATCGAATCCCCGTGAACTAACCGGCTTCGAAGGTTATAAATTTTCGTAAGTCTTTTTTGAAGCGCAACGCGGGTTGAGGCATCGCACTCAAGTAGTTTCGCAAGAGCAGCAGACACTCTGAAGGTAACCTCATTCTTGGTGCCAAGAAGGTTTTCCCAAACTATGACTGCGTCGATGAGAGCGTCACCTGGATCTAGGCGATGCCCTACCGCTGAGACAAGTTTCTTTGCTGAAATATCCACGGATGACACATGAACGTCATTCACAACCTGGGCCCATTCCTCTATTTCAGGAATACGATCGCTAAGATCAACTTCCTTAGGGTAGTTTCCAGGGAGACGTGGTAATAAACAACCTGTTTCCGCAAAAAATGAGAGACAAAAGGTTGACCAGGTCATTATGGGGGCCCCCGGAACTAAGATTCCTTCTGATGCTAAGACGCAAGCCAAGGCGAGAAGATGAAATGAACGACCACTAATTGCGTCAATATCAGCTTTGTCAAATGGGGGGTGGACTGGGTCCGGCGCTCTATCGAAGAGGACAGAAACTTTTCGTAACTCACCAAGAACACAGCTCGTGTCTAGAACATTCCCGGCGTCGACTCGCCTCGTGAAACGGATAGGACCAGCAGGTCGAACCACCCCCCAGGGAGTCGAAATTTGTCCACCTTCTGGCAATGTGATTCCCGCCAAACCGGTGATAACATACGAATCAATTTTTTCACCTTTGGCGGCACAGCGCAGTGCCTCGAATCCTTTTAGAACGGTAGTAATAAATGAGTCCTCATCGTGTGGTAAACGAAGGACATACATCTTTACTAGGGCGGACGAGAGCAGTTGAACAATAAGGGATTCAGACAAAAGCCTTTGGCCTCCGCCTGGATGACATAAATATGGATAATGTTCACCATTGCGTGGTGCAATACTGGCGAAATCGGGATCGGCAAAGACAAGCTTTAGAATTGGAGCAGTCGCGTCCTGGTAAGGGGAAAAAAATGAGGAAAAATACTCTAATTCCCGGAGGACATTGTCTGGACCGCGTATACCACGAAATTGGACTGAGGAAGTCGGGTTAGCCACAGCCTCATCTCGAAATACTGACCTGGCAAACGCTGTCAGAGCGGGCAGAATATCAGTCATCATTGTTCTTCCATTTTAGCTTTGGATTGCTTAAATAGCATCAGATTGACGAAATCCCGTTTATGGAACTGAAATTTAACAGAATGCCGCGACTAGATACTTTTCAGTTAATATTTAGGCAAAGTCCACCGAGCTTGCGCGATATTGACGGTTGTCCTGTTCACGGTCGACTTGCCAATAGCAAACACTGTGGTTTTTGTTTTATCCCGGCCTTCTTACGGCGGAGCAGGAGAAAAATTTCAAACGGCGGCGTTAGCTTTACTTTATTGAAATCTGATCAAGGACAAGCTGAAATGACGGGAATAAAGACTTTGTGAATTTCCAGAAAGGCGTGGATAGGATTGGAGAAGGCAGGAGGACTTCTTTTTCTACAGTCCCTAACCTGTTCCAACTTTTCCTATCAGCTTGATGAGGTGAGCTCAGGCCTTCAATAGTTCAGTGGGCCCGAGTAGGAGAGAAGGGAAATGGCTGACCCATCAGCACTTTTTTAAAGACGATGGATTTTCGGATTCTGAACGAGAAAAATTTGTTCGATTGAAATGCGCGTTACACCATCATAGACTTCATTTATGGCATCTAAATCCGCCTCTCCCTATGCCTTACCTGCTCCGACCGGGATCAGGCTCTGCTTATGGATTTTTTCAATAACTTCATTGAGTGTTTTACCAGCCACGTCATTTGCGACCTGACAGGTTCCCGCATTCCGATGTCCACCACCGGCATACGACAGACAAAGCTCGCCGATATTGACTGTTGAACTCCGGTTGACGATCGAACTGCCAATCGCGAACACGGTATTTTGTTGCTTCAATCCCCACATGACATGGATGGACATATTGCAGTCCGGATATAGGGCATAAATCATAAACCGGTTAACCGCATATATGGTCTCCTCATCACGCAGATCCAACACCACCAGATTCTCATGGACGGTCGAGCACCGCTGGATTTGTTCCTTCGCCAATTCGGCATGTTTCTGGAAGAGCTTCACTCGTTCTTGCACGTCCGGCAGGGCAATGATTTCATCGATACTGAGGGTTATACATTTTTCGATAAGTTCCATCATCAACTGGTAATTGGAAATCCGGAATTCCTTAAAGCGCCCCAGTCCGGTCCGCGCATCCATGATGAAATTCATTAATGCCCAGCCACCAGGGTTGAGAATTTCCTCAATCCCATACTGAGCTGAATCGCCTTTATCCACCGCGTCCATCATCACATTCCAAGCGGCAGGAAACGTCTTTTCCCCGCCGTAATGCCGATAGACCACCCGCGAGGCCGAAGGGGCGGTCGGATCGATGATATGATTATCTCGCTTTCCCTTATTCCGGAGGGTCTCACTCAGATGATGATCAAACGCCAGGTGGACTCCCTCCACAAACGGAAGGTTGGTGGTGATATCCTTGGCCGAGATGGCCACCTTGCCATCCTGCATATCTTTTGGATGAACAAACTTGATGTCTTCAATAATCCCCACTTTTTTCAATAGAACCGCACAGACAAGTCCGTCAAAATCACTGCGGGTCACTAATCGAAATTTTTCAGTCTTCTCAGTTTTCATAGTTAGGTCCTCAAAGGCGAGCACGATTGATAAGAGTAGGGCGCGAATATGTTCATGATTGGTCGGATTTCAAGCATCAGGCTTCAGGTTCTAAGCCCGGAC
>JBDSHB010000303.1:0-4790 GCA_039918695.1 Nitrospirales bacterium
TTTTCGTTTATACGGGATCGATATCATAGAGATGGTAGTGGCGGAAAGTGGGTGGACTTGCCTTGGCAGCCGAAATTAACAAATTTCATAGCCCCTCCAAGCAAGGGAAAAGTCCAAAAATATAAACATAGGAGAGCAAAATTTCTGAATCTTCAAACTAATCCTGGTTGGGAGTATGTGACCGCTAGTATGAGAAGATACGCCATTGCTTGGGAAAATAGATTTAGGGTAGATATACTCGCCGATCTGGTGGCAGCCTTAGAACATTTAGTGGTGCGAAGTAATGAAGAGGTGAGTTATAAATTAAGAACTCGCACATCGCAATTCTTAGCGAAATCCTCTTCTGAAAAGCAGACGATCGTACAAAATTTAAAGGATGCATATAGTTATAGGTCAAAAACTTTTCATGGAGGGTTCATTTTTGATAATGCACGTGAATTTTTGGTTGCGAAACGCCTTAAAGGAACTAAAGGAAAACAAGGAAACCCGTTCCATGATGTAAATGAAGTCCTCCGCCTTATTCATGCCGTCTCAGGTTATTACAGGGTCATATTAGAAACAATGATTGACCGGGGTGAATTTGAGATCAACTGGAAAGCGAAAGGGTTATAGGGGATCACATATGAAAAAGGCTGTCAAGCGCACAAAAGGATTCAATCGCGCGCCGGGTTCAAATTGAGCGTCTGAGAGGACAGAAGAGAATTAGGGGAATACATGGGTATAGAGTTTAGTATGGTTTGACCTTCCTATCCCTCAACTTGAAAACAGAATATGTTTCTTGCGTGTCTTCCCCGCCTTCGGACACGGCTGAGCTACAGGGCTAGGTTTACCTTTCCAAGACAAGAGCACAAAAAAAGGCGGCTCCTTTGTAGGAACCGCCTATAGCAAAACCCGAAATATTTACTGGGACTCACATAAACTTCATAAACTTTTCTTTGGCCTCTTCCATCATCTCTGCCGTAATTTCCGTCTGACCACGCTCCTTGACCAGACGCTCAATTTCCCGCCGTGCCATGGGGCGTATAAAGTCAGGAATGTTATCCAACCGTTGTTGGGCCTCCGGTGTCCACTTAAGACCCTCTGTCGAGGCGTTCTTGGAATCATCCATCACCTGAAGGGTCACGGTGGTAAAACCGCTCTTCCGGGCAAAGGTTTCCACGCTGCTCTTCACCATCGGTTGAACAAAGGATGGCAGTTTGGCCAGTTTCTCCTGGGCATCTGGGGTCCAGACCAATTGCTCCCCGGCCGGAGGGGCTGGGGTTCCTGTGGCACCCGTCGATCCCAAACCCATTTGAGCAACCATGGCCGAAAAGGGACATCCGCCGCCTTCAGAAGTGGTGCCTGGTGCACCGGCACTAGCCGGAGCTGCAGAGGCGACTGGAGGCGCAGGAGCCGCAGCTGGTTGGCCACCCTGAATTTTTTCATTCAAATAGGCGGCCATCTGCCCCATGCCCGCCGAAACGTTATCCTCTAAACCGCCACGAGTCATTTCTAACGGTTTGGGCGCTTCCGTTCTCCCGCCCAACTGGACGCCTAAAGAGGAGACCATCTGGGTTTCGCCGGGATTGGTTACCATCGAAAACCGCGATTGGCAGGAGGGGCATTCAAAAAATACTCCCAGTGAGCCTTCAGCAGGTTTTTCGACTTTTTCAAAAGTCATATAGGTTTCGCATTTGAGACAAACAAACTTCATATCGTTTCCCTTCTGAACGTCGGCGAAGGCCAACGATCGCTTCGAGACGTTACACTTTCCCGTCTAAAACATGTTGATAATCCAACAATGTATGAACCTTTTTGGCAATGTCCTGATATTTCGCCGCGGTGGGATTGTCTCCATCCAGGATCGGTTCCCCCTTATCAAAGGTGCGGGCAAAGTTTCGATCAAAGGGAATGCGTCCTAGGAGCGGCAAACCCAATGCCTCACACATGGAATCGGTATCCCCCTCAAACAAGGGGCTTTCTTCCCCGCAGGAGGGACAGCGGTACTGGCTCATATTCTCGACCACCCCCAAAATCTCAATACCCAGTTCCTGGGCATAGGCAATGGATTTTTGGACGACATTCGAGGCCACCTCGGAAGGCGTCGTCACCACCACCGCCCCCGCTAAATCAGGAATGAGTCCAGCCAAGAGGGGTGGCTTATCGGCTGCCGCCCCTGGGGGCAGGTCGGCCAACAAATAGTCCAATTCCCCCCAAACCATGTCGGAGAGAAACTCCCGAATCACATTCATTTCGGTCATACCTAACCAAACCGGGCTTAGGTCCATGGGACCTTTCCACCGCACCGGGGCGTTTTCTTGTAGGAGAAAATCCATCGACGCCACTTTAATATTTAACGGACCGGTCGGCGGCACCGCCCCTTCCGGGGTATCCAATAAGCCCTTCCCGCGCATCCCCAGCATTTGAGGAACACAAGGCCCATTAATATCCACATCCAGTAATCCCACCCGTTGACCCATTCGCGCGAAGGCCAACGCCAGATTCACGGTGGTCATACTTTTCCCCACCCCGCCCTTGCCGCTCATCACCACCACCTTGCGGCGAATACCCTTCATCCGTGCCATGACCGATTTGGTCTGGGCCGAAATCTGCTCCACCACCTTGGCATCATCGGAATAATGAAGTTTATTCAGAATCGTTTTCAGGTCATTTTGTTGACTCATTGTCGGTACCTTACTGTGACAGGCAATAGGTAGAAACCAGCAACCACGGTACCACAGCATTTTTTCCAGCGTCAAACCAGTCAAAAAACCATTTCCATGAAAGTCGGAAAGCCTCAATTGTCCATAAAAAAGGCTCATTCAGTGTGCAACGGAAAATGACCGGAAAGAGCGAAAGGAAAGGTAGAAATGGATTTAGGAAAAATCTTGAAGAAGGGTCACACCAAGAAATTGCAAGCGTCTGAAATATTCACTCGTGGCTTCAGTTAAATCGGGGACGATAGATTCCAGCTCAGCAAGACAATCACGTAAGATTTCAATCCGTGGTTCATCAAGATGATGTTCATCAACGTAATAGATCAAACATCCTCCAATAACTGTATCCAACGTCATGAGTTGCCCTTCATGACTCCCCAACCCGTCCGGCCAATCCATAGATTGATGAACCTGCCAGGTATCGCACAGCTTCTCCCGATCACTATCTGTCATATACCCTCAATATCGTGATGCTTTTGGCGTAGCTGCATCAGATTTTCCTCACCATTTCAACAAGCTACGGTCCTTTTCCCCAGCCCAACGCATCTAAGAGCAGGACAGAAAGGGCACATAACCCCAGTCCCCAGATGCGATAATCGATCAGCTCACGCTCTAAGCACCATTTGACGATCCGTAACCGCCAACGATCAGGTCCGGCATACAAGAAAATGCCCTTCGCGACCATGCTCAGGCCCACGACGATCCAAAGAGGTTGGTAGGGAACTCCTCTGGTTCCGAATAACAGAAGAAGGCCCAATAAGGCGGCAACGCCACCCCATTTTATAAAACCTGGTGCCACAATCAGCGACTGTCGCAGTGTGGCAATCATGCGTTCCGGCGCAATCAACAAGGCCACACCATCGGCCATCCACAACCCGGCAACAAAGAAAAGGAAAATGACGACCATGATTCCACCAACCAGATATAAAGCAATTTTCTCCGCCAAATGATGACTTGAAATTGCGTTTAAGAGATTTTTGCAAGGCGCTCTGGCTCACTTACAAATATCGATGGCCGGTTACCTTCCCTGATGTGGCCAATTCATACCATAATGGTGCACCCGTCGGAATATTCAATTCAAGCACGGCTTCTTTTGATAATTGCTCTAATTGCATAACCAATGACCGCAAACTATTGCCATGGGCCACGACTAAAACCGTTTTATCTGCCAATAGAGCCGGCCGGATTCGACTTCCATAATAGGGAAGGACTCGTTCGGCAGTATCCTTCAGGCTTTCACCCCCAGGGGGAGGCACATCAAAACTCCGCCGCCAAATTTTCACCTGCTGGTCGCCATATTTTTGTGCCGTTTCTGTTTTATTGAGCCCCTGCAACTCTCCATACATCCGCTCATTCAGCGCTTTGTTTTCCTCGATGGGAATCGTCGTCTGTCCAATTTCTTCCAGAACCAATCGTAGGGTTTCCTTAGCGCGCACCAATACCGAGGTAAATGCACAATCAAATCGAAAGGCCTTAAGTTTCTTACCCGCATCGCGGGCTTCTTGCTCCCCTTTAAGAGTTAATGGGACATCGACCCAGCCCGTAAAACGGTTTTCCAGATTCCACTGAGATTCGCCATGACGAATTAACACTAACTGAGCCATCTAGTTATCCTCCCTCGTTCCCTTTCGTGATTACCTCTTCAACATTGTTATGCGACCTACTCTTGCTTGCATTGCTTCGCACCGAATCGTACCATGACCAGAATTTTTTTACCTTCTTTCGATACGATATGGCCTCTGACGAACATAAATGGGAACAATTCGCACACTGGTGGACCGCATTGGCTGGCCGACATGGCGTCGCAGATCGAACAGAACAGTTTTTCCGCCAAGGCCTTGGGCCGCAAAACGCCTTGGATCGGGCAGCTCAGGAAGGCGGTGATCTGGACTATATCCTATTTACACTCATCCGGCATTGGATTCCAGCGGTCCTTCCCCCCGCAGGACAAGAACGAACTGCGAAAAACGATTCCGACTATTGGTTGGAGACGGAACGTATCCTCAAGGCTGCAGTCGGTCGCCTCAGAGAACTCAAGCCCGTCATTGATATGCTCACGACACCTAGTCCGCTAGCTATGCCCGCTGACTCCCC
>JBDSHB010000304.1:0-3144 GCA_039918695.1 Nitrospirales bacterium
GCCTCAGGCCAGGACCTATCTTGTGAAGGAAATTCACGGGTGGTTGGATATCCATTCCACGGACGCCTTAACCCTCCCCTTACCAGATGAGGACTGGTTGCTTGAAATCACGGCTGACGGCAAACTCGTGTGCATGGCAGGATACGATCTGGATGATATGAAAAGCATGCTTTCGGATGGGACGCCAGAAGATTTAGGAACCGACGAACTCGCGAAACAAGCCAAATTTTATCTACAACAAACGGTTTCCAAACACCGTCCAAAACTCCTGCGCCAAGGTTTCACGGAACGAATTGAGATGAATGAGTCACATGTGGCCGCGCACTATGAACGCCCGGTCGATTTCGGAAAACTGACTGATCTTCATCAGCAAATTAAGTCCTGTCTGACCTTGTTTCCGGCTTCACGCTAACGACCCATCCGCCTCCAACATCAAGCGACTTACTCACACGAGCCTGATCATCGTGAAACAGACTCCAACGTTCATCACATCCTTCAAACAATTTCGAGATGCCGCCTATGCCTTTCGATTGCCACGGATTATTTTTTCAGCCCTAGAGATCAATCTATTTACCAAGATGGAAGATCGGGATTGGACGATTCCTAAGTTAGCCAAGCATCTAGGGGCGAGCCAACGTGGGCTGGCAATCTTGTGCCGGAATCTTGCCAGTGTAGGGTTATTAGTCAAGTCACAATCAGGATACCATCTTACCCCTTTTTCCAAACGCTATCTCCAGGAATCCAGTCCGGACTTTCGAGGAGACTATCTGGGACTCATGCAGAGTCAATGGAGCGAATGGTCTCATCTGACAGAAGTCATACGTGTCGGTCAGCCACGGGACAGGAAGGAACCGGAAACCACCGAATATCGACGATCCTTTTCCTGGGCCATGCATCATCGCTCCCTCCAACCGGCCAGAGAGGTTGCACAACAGATTTCGCTAAAAGCGGCTCGGTCCCTTCTCGACTTAGGCGGCGGCCCCGGCACCTATGCTTTGGCCTTTTTAGCGCTGAATCCAAGCCTTCACGCCACCGTGATGGATCGGCCTGCCGCTCTGGATGTGGCACGTATGCTGGCGGAACAGTCTTCCTTGGGAACCCGCTTGACCTATCAAGCTGGTGATTTTTTAAATGCACGCATTTCAGGAACGTATGATGTCGTTTGGTATTCCAACGTCCTGCATATTTATTCTCCTGCAGAGAACCTGAAAGTTTTCAAAAAATTAAACGAATCCTCAATCCTGGCGGACGGCTGCTCATCCAAGATACATTTTTGCAGGACCCAAAAGAACTTCAGCCTCCTGAAGCCAATCTCTTTGCCGTCTCCATGTTGCTCTACACTGAGCGGGGCAACACCTATTCCGTCCGAGATGTTCGAGAGTGGCTTCAACGAGCCGGAATCACTCGTTCGCGGGTTCTTCATCTGAAAGAGGGAACCGGGGATTGGGAGGGTCAATTAATTGAAGGACGTCTTCCGCGCACTGGCTAACGTTTATTTATTTTTCCTTAACCCGCACTCATTGGTAACATAACTCCCTGAATACGCCGTGTGTGGAGATTCGTCCCTCACAGGGCTATTAAGTCAACCCTCCCCCTAAGACTGAATACATTGATCGACCCGTTCAGCAGGTGTTTCAATCACTGTTATCGGTGTTCAGGTTTGGGCAACACACTTTGCGTTGGAGAAACGGATGTCGGTGCTGGTGAGCTTGGGAGGTCCACAAGAAAGGTGGCTCCCCCTCCTCTCACACTTTGGACCTCAATACTTCCACGATGTTCCTGAATAATTTGATGGGCAATGGCCAAACCCAAGCCTGTTCCCTCATGTTCCTGACTCAAATGTTTTGTGGTAAAAAAAGGATCAAAAATATGCTCGATGTCTTCCGGATTAATCCCTTTTCCAGTATCTTGAATGTCCACCTGCACCCAATCCTGAGCCAGACCTGAACCAATCTTTCGAGTTCGCACTGTTAACACGCCACCCTCCGGAAGCATGGCTTCCACGGCATTAAACAACAGGTTAAGAAACACCTGTTTTAATTGTTGCCGGTCGGCAAATACCTTTGGTAATCCATGGGCTAAATCTGTTTCGACAATAATCAATTCATGAGAAGGGCGAATCCTGAGGGTATACAGACAGGATTCCACAATATCATTAAGGTCTTCTTCCTTGAGAAACGGTTCCATCGGTTTGGCATAATCCAAGATCTCCCGGGTGAGCCGTTCAATTCGACATACATCTTCTTTGACAACCTTACTGAATCGAACGAGAAACTGCTCATCATCCTTTCGTTCTGGTGCCAGGTCCACAAACGCTTTGATCGACGTCAGTGGATTTCTAATTTCGTGAGCTAATCCGCCTGCCATGGTCTCCAGAGAACGAAGCCGATCAGTTCGACGAACTAACGACTGGGAGCGCTTGAGCTCTTCATACAGCAAGGCATTGTCTAACGCCACGGAAGCTTCCTGGGATAAGGTCGTCAATAAATCCAAATCCTGTGTCGTATAACCGCCACCACTTTTCGTATTAGGCCCTAACACACAAAAACCCAAGAGCCGTGTTTTGTTGACCAAGGGCAAACAGACTTCTGTTCCAATATGCGCGAGCTGCGCGATGACGGCCTCAGAGTCAGAGTTGATGGTAGAGAGTTCCAATTCATTGATGACAAAACAGGACGTGCCTTGTCTCCACATTTCTAACAAAGTAGGCGTTTTATGCAAATGGAGGACAGGCAGATCATTTGTGGATTTCCCAAAGCTGGATACCGGTCGATAATCCTGACTGCTGGAACTTCGTAGATATAAGACTCCCCATTGCAATCCTAATGTTGGACAAATGGATTCCACGATGGTCGCCGTCAAATCTTTTAATTCCAGAATGGAGACGAGTGACTTAGAAAAATGCACAACCGTTTCATGTCGGTTATATCGTTCTTTGAACAATGATTTCGTGATTAATGTTTTGGCTTCCCGTTTCAAGGAGGACGCTCCAAGCACCAAGATAAGCAATACGCTCAATTCCACAAACGAATAGGCGATATTAATTTGCCCAAAGTACAGAATTTGCCCAAGAAGGAGGATCGGATAGGCAGGGAAAGCCACGAGCGCTAACAAGAGGCTTCCCGTAATGCCTCGTTCAACAGC
>JBDSHB010000305.1:0-5685 GCA_039918695.1 Nitrospirales bacterium
CACGCGTTCAGGAAAAGACAAAGCCTGGACGCTTCGAACGATCTCTTCCGTCTGGGACGAACCATCCACGGGAATTAAAATAGTTTTGCGTTTCAATGGTAGGGTTGGTGTCTTCATGTGGCCTAGATTTTAGTCGTACCTCACCAGGTTGCGGGATGAGGCTCGGTGTAATCTGGTAGAAGACCCTCTTGTGTGATCCTCGATTTGTTTGTGTGGCGCTCTAAAAAGGTTTGAGACTCGTTGGTCTTCAACTCATGGGAAATGTTGATAATGAGTGCCGACCGGGATAAAAGGATTGTGTATGTGGAGGTTTTCCATGGCGTTTACCAACGCTCATACATATATGATCATTGATCTCAGCCGGTCCGGATGGAAACCGATGAGTCTGGTCGCTAAGATGAATCCCGCTTCTTTAGGTTCTGTGAGATGCGGGATCCGCCTGTTCATGAACTGCTGGGTTGCCTGAGCGTGTTTGATCAGTTTTTGGGAGTGGGCACGTATTGATTCCCAAAACATGCCATGCAGGACAGTATCCAATAATGCCGGTCAACAAGGCGATAAGGCCGACAGTCATGAGGACAAAATCCCCCCACCCCGGCAGTACCGAAAATCCTGATAAGGCAAGAAGGAGAAACCCTACACCGACGCGAATCACCCGTTCATGGTGTCCGATGTTACGATACTTTTTCATATCACACCTCTTTAGATGATGAAGGCAACTTATTCAGCCATTTAGTCTAGGTCTCCACTGGCAACCCGAACTGCGCCCAGTACCTGGTTGGCATTGAAAGGGCGTCCGATAATTTGAACTGCACCCAGGTGACTGGCTTCCGGAGCGAGGCTTTGGTTAGATTGCCCCCCCAATACCACCACCTTTCCTGAGAATCCGTTTTCGCGGAGTTGACGTAAAATTTCCAAACCGCTCGGATGGGTCAGATATAAATCCACCACGACCAGGGAAGGGTTATGCCGTAACACGGATTCAACAATATTTTCTCCCTCATCCAGCAAAAGGAATGGGTCGCCTTTTTCCGTTAAGGTCTGCTGTAAGTTTTTTCGCAAGATGGGGTCGATGGTCGCAATGAGTAACATACAAGAGATATCCGTTATTGGAATATTGTACAATCTGGAAGCATCAAAACCTGTGCCAAAATGTCAGGAAGAGATGCCCTTGATTTATCAGGAAAGAAAATCTTCAGACATGGGAAAGTGGCGCCAAAATCCTCATTTCAACATAGGGGAAGTGTTGCTCTTGTCCTCAGTTCACCAGGTTAAGAGTCTTGTTCTTAGAGGTACTTCATTTTAATAATTTTCTTGAAATCTGTAATACCCATTCATCTCAATTAACGATAACAATAACAACAGAATCATGCTGGGGCATGGGGCTATGTTGGTCTGTGGGTTTGTCATCGTGAAAAAGATCGTAATATTTTCCAAAAGGAGTCGTAATGTAATGAGGGCGTTATTGGTGTTCGTTTTCATCTTGGGATGTTCGGGAACCGGATGGGCAAAAGACATTGAATTGGTCGCCATCGGGGTGCGAGGTGGGATGAACTTTAAAGAAGCCGGTTTGCATCCTGGCGAAAAGGAAGATTTTGAACAATTTGATGTCTTTGGCATCATGGGACTTCCCTGGAGGTGGGAAGGTGCGTCCGGGTGGGAGGTGCGGTCGCAAGTATGGGGTTCCGCTGGTGCGTTGAGGGGAGCCGGGGATCTTGGTTTTATCACAACGCTCACCCCTGGATTAGCTTTAAAAATCCCGAGTTGGCGTTTGATTGTTGATGGTGGAGCCGGAGGAGCGCTCATCAGCAAGTGGGAGTTTGGCCGACAAGATATCGGTGGTCCGTTCCAATTCATTGCCCACGTTGGCCTGGGTGTTCAGCTTCCCGGGAACATGGTTGTGGGCTGGCGATTTCATCATATGTCGGATGCCACGATTTATGGAAACAGTCGTGGCGTGGATTTCCATATGCTTGAGGTGGCCTACTACTTCTGAAGGTCTTCAAACTTTTGGGATGTTCCCGTTTTAGCCTGAGTGGAGAGATGCCTGTCTGTCACCTCCTTTCATGGCGTCCTCTCTCTCTCTGGTCTTTTCCTAGAGGTGAAAGAAGCCGGATGGGTCAGAAGGCGAGAAAGACGATGCCCCCCAATAGGAAGCATCGTCAATGCGACCTATTTTTGGGAATATGGCCTCTTGAATGCTTGAAGAATCATATGCCCTGCCGGTTAGGCTCCGTAGACGTTAATCAAGTGGTTATCAATCAGATGATTGAATAAGTCTGTGCGGGAGATCATGCCCAGAACTTTGCCATCACGCACGACGGGAATCCGGATAATCTGATGCTTGATCATGTGGTTGACAATTTCCTCTGCTGTTGCGCCTTCTTCAACGGTCACCGGGTTCGGGGTCATGACGTCTTCGGCCTTTAGCCCGTGCAAATCTTTCCCATCGATCAGGGCTTTCAAGACATCAAATTCCGTGACCATTCCTACCAGATGATTGCCTGGTTCAATGACGGGCACACCGCTACATGTGCCGGAATGAATGAGGATCGAGAGGTCACGAGCACTATATTGACGGGTCACCGCGACCATACGGGTTTGCATGAGATCGCGCGCTTTCATCTGCAGATTCGGTGTAGCCATGAAACCTCCTGATAGAAATTCCCTTTTTGAGCAATCCCGTTATGGGACCGCGTGGACGTGTATATTAAATCTCGCGCAGTGGTTCTAGCAAAACATAGGGCAGTTTGATTTCCGGGTTCTTCTCGCTATTCTTCATCTCACCATCTTCGCTCTTTTATTCCCCAAACGAATTGGACACGAAGGGTGACTATACAAAAATGGGGGGCATGAGGTCTCATTTCGGTGGTTTTTTCTTTTTCACCATGACAAAAAAGCAGGGAGAATTCAGGGGGGAAAGACTGTAAGCAATTCCGGATTCACGCCGCACGCTATGCCTGAAAGGGCATTCAGCAGGGCCGCTCCTATGATTCCTGACGTATT
This sequence comes from Nitrospirales bacterium, assembly GCA_039918695.1. Classification (GTDB taxonomy): domain Bacteria; phylum Nitrospirota; class Nitrospiria; order Nitrospirales; family UBA8639; genus Nitrospira_E. The sequence goes on from JBDSHB010000305.1 coordinate 3,007, forward strand.
CATGTGAGGCATGGTTTTGGTGTTTTAAGAGTTGACTGAATCTGGCAGAATAGGGAAGTCCTGATTAACAACCTTCACCCATTGAGAACAGTGAGGTTACTCTATCAAGATGATGCCAAGATGAGCGGGATGTCAGATCTTTTAGGGATGGCGTTCTCTTGAGATGGGGGAATAATCATGTCTGTTGTCATTCAGCGATTCGAAACCGGGACCTTGCAGGCAAAGGTGCAAGCCAGAACCGCCCATGCCATGCAGCGAGGGGCGATTCATACAATTCCCACATGCTTCGAATTGGTGGAACAAGGTGGGGTTAATTTTCTTATTCGAATTGTCTCTAATTTGGCCAGGAAGGTTCAGGCCAACGCTGAGCAACGGCCACCCGCAATGGCTGCCAATATGCGTCAGGATCCTTTTCTGCCTTACGATCACGATCTGTTTGTGGCGGACATTTCCGATACCCACGTGTGTTTGTTAAATAAATATAACGTCCTGGATCATCACATACTCATGGTGACGCGTTCTTTTCAGGTACAAGAATCCTTCCTCACACTGAGTGATATCGAGGCCGTGTTGCTGTGTCTGGCCGAATTCGAAGGATTGGCCTTCTATAACGCGGGGGAAGCTGCCGGGGCCAGTCAACGGCATAAGCATGTGCAAATGGTCCCTCTTCCTTTGACGGCTGAAGTGTCTCACCTTCCCCTTGAACCCCTGTTGAACACAGCCAGGTTTGAGGAGATGATTGGGTGGATTCCCGATCTTCCTTTTTCGCATGTGCTGGTCCGGATGGATCCCGAATGGATCGCTTCTCCCTTAAAAGGGGCACAAGAATTGCTGAAGCAATACCTGCATATGTTGCGGACTGTCGGATTGTCGGGTGGCAAAACGGGAGGGGAAACCACGAGCCCTGGTCCGTATAATTTTCTTGTCACACGACAGTGGATGTTATTGGTTCCACGCTCCAGAGAGTGCTTTGAAGGGATTTCCGTGAATGCCTTGGGATTTGCTGGAGGGCTGTTGGTGAGGGATCAGTCGCAACTTGATCGATTGAAAACGTGCGGGCCAATGACCGTACTTCGTCGAGTGGCCATGTGCTAGGGGAATTTTCCCATGTTTTCCTCTGGCACTTCTATGAGTATACTTAAGGTGTACCTTGTGATGATGTGTGTCTGTTGTTTCTATTACTCAAATTGAGAGGAAAGAAAACACTATGGATCTTCAGATTGACAGTCGAAATGTGACGATGACCCCACGCTGGAAAACGGAGATTGAAAGTCGGATGGCCGACCTCCAGTCCGGCCATGATGATCTGATCCACGGGCGGGTGACACTCACAAAAAACGCCCATCACAAAAAATCCGAGAATGTGGCGGAAGCCCTGGTGGTCGTCACGATGCCCGGTCGTCATACCCTGACCGCCAGAAAAGAGGAAAAGACGTTTGAGGAGGCTATTCGTGCGGCGTTCTTTGCCATGGAGATTGAAGTGAAGAAGTTTCGAGACAAACGGGCCTCCAAAGAAATTCGGGTCCCCTCTATTCCGTTACGCGGAGTGATTTCTAAATTGTTTCCCCAGGAAGGGTATGGTTTTCTTCTCCAGGAAGGAGGAGGAGAGGTCTATTTTCACAAAAATGCTGTGCACGGAATGAAGTACGAGGAACTGGAGGATGGGGTGGAGGTCTTGTTTAATATTGAAGATGGGGAGAAGGGGCCACAGGCAACCACAGTCAATCCCCTTCCCAGCGTCCCAGGAGCAGTCGATAAAGCTGCCTTTTCCTGACGAGACTTGAGCGGGAGAGACAGGGGCTCCCGCAGAATATTTCCCCTCGATGAGGGATGCCAGTTGGTTGGAGCTGGGGCTCGACGTTTCTACTCTTAGACCATTGTAGAGATTTTTGCGCATTGAAATGGTGAATGATGGCCATAAGCGCTCGGGTGATCGTGGTGGGCTCCCCACAAATTATGCAGGGGGGTTTTGGCAAAGAATACGACCTAGCTTAGAGGGTGTGGAGGGTCTTCGCCGCTGAACACACGACTTCGGCCGTTCAGGTGATCACATGTCTGCGGGCTTCCTTCAATAGGTGGTAGTTCTCGATCTGTCCAACCCGGCCATGCCGTTCAAGTACCTACCCTTGGCCCAGTTCTTCAAGTGCCATGATCGGATCCACCGGTTGGCCTCCTGTTCAATGCGCCACAATTTGGATAGGAATGAACCAAACATGGTCACCTGTCTGTAATTTTCCCAACCCAGATACAATCCGAAATTATCCTTCCTTCGCAAAGGAGGCAGTCTACCTCCACCATCAACTCCCCTAATAGCGGGGCTATTACCGGATGGATTCCGATTGAGGGTGTCCCTCGTGCTCACGACGGGGGGACGAACTGCTTTCAGGTCGAGGCCAGACATCAGATAGCCGGACCACACCAAAGCCCGACGCCGTGTCGAGTCGTCAGGCTTTGGGTATTTATCCCTCGGGCGGCTAACGGGTACGCCTTTGTATTATCGGGTTTCGAGGACTTTGTAATATCGGGCTTAGGGGCTCCTGTCTATTCATGGTCGGACTTAGTGTGTCGCGCCTTTCAATATTCGTGGGGCATCCCTGTGAGTTCTGTCCAACAATACAATCTCGTGAGGGGTTTAAAGTCGAAGTGTCGATCCTTCGCTCAAGCAAATCATTGGGGTTC
>JBDSHB010000306.1:0-5024 GCA_039918695.1 Nitrospirales bacterium
GCCAAGGGATTAACTTTAAAAGTTTCTCTATTTCATGCTAAATTTCTATGGTTCACCACTGCAGCTCTATCGTTCAGGTCAACTTCTGTTTCTCGCCGCGTGGAAAGACCTCCATGAAATCTATAACATTGAGGACAGAATTTTCCTTTGACTCTTCATGTCTTTTCTCCCATCCCCAGACCATCTATTTAAGTTGACCTTCATGAATGATAATATTTATCCACCCACAAGGCCAAACTGAGGATGGGCCAAAGTCCCCAGGCATAATCCCGCTCACCGGCAAGGTGCAGGTTAAAGAGTTCCCGCAAAGCCTTTCTCTCAATTCCAAGTCCGAGAATTTCATCCCGTTTCATGAGAGTTTCCTCAACTCTTTCTCTAAGCGAGGTTCTCAGCCATGATCCCATCGGCACTTCGAAACCGCGTTTAGTCCGTGATTGAAATGTGGTATGCCGTCCTAAGGCATGTCGCAAGGGCAATTTGCCAATACCCTGGCTCAAGTTAAAGCACTCACGCCAGTCAAGCTGTGCGGCCACGTTAATCACCTCCCGATCCAGAAGTGGTACTCGAACCTCAAGGGAATGATACATGCTCGCCCTGTCCACTTTCTTAAGGACATACGGTAAATGGCCGACAAATTCGCTCCAACGAGACCATTGTGCCACACTATTAAGTTCACCACACGTGTAGCCAAATGGGGTAAAGTCCGATGGCCATGAAGGTAGCGAAGGCCATACCCGGTGCAACCAGTTTTTCGGGAGATGGGTTAACTTTGCCCGATGATATTCTCCGAGTGAACAACCTGAAAGATCAGGGCTGTAGTCTTGCAACCCTACTATTTTTTTGATCCCTTTTCGAACCAGACGCCACAAAAATGGTTGCCTGAAATATTTCGCCGTCTGAATTAAGGAACCAAACCGCGGATAGCCCCAAAACAATTCATCACCTCCATCACCGGAAAGCATGACTTTAAAATCCTGGCTGGCTAGGTGCGACACCATCATGGTAGGGAATATGGAGTAATCTCCAAAGGGTTCACCACATGCATCAATGACCTTATCGACCAAATTAAGAGCCGTATCAGGTTTCACCCGTTCAATCACATGCTCAACCCCAAGCTCACGTGCATACCGCATGGCATCACTTGATTCATCCGTCGCTTCTTCACCCGTCCCAATGGTAAAGGTTCGTATGATATTCGTGCCTGCTGATTTCATATTCGCCACAACCAGCGGCGAATCAATCCCACCCGAGAGAAAGGCTCCCACCGGCACGTCACTGATCAATTGCCGTTTGACCGCCTCTGCTATCACCGTGTCAACGGCCTCGAGGGCCTCTTCCCCTTTCAAGGAAGGCATTTCACATCGGGGCAAATTAAAATATCGTCCCTGTTGTATATGTCCCGTTCCTGTGAATTGGATCCACGTGCCAGGTTCAAGCATGTGAGTATTTTGCAGAAGGGCGTAGGGCGCAGGAATATAGGCCAAACGAAGATACAGACCCAGTGCTTCCTGTGACACGCTCAGGTTCTGACTAAAAGGGTGTGCCAGCAATTGATTGTATTGGGAAGCAAATACAACGCCTTTGGAATGCGTTAAATAATAGAGTGGTTTAATTCCCGCATGGTCGCGTGCGAGCAGCAACCGCTTCTCTGCCTTATCATAAAAACCCAACGCGAACATCCCATTAAAAGCATCTAACGCCTCAATACCCCACTCGATGAGGGCATACAACACCACCTCGGTATCACTATTGGAACGAAACTGCACCCCCTGGTTTTCTAAGCGTTTTCGCAAATCCTGATAGTTGTAAACCTCGCCATTAAAGACCAGCACAAAACGCCCGTTGCAAGCGGTCATTGGCTGATGCCCGTTACGGCTCAGGTCGATTATGGCCAATCGGCGGAACACCATGGTGCAACGCTCTTCATCTGACCAGATCCCCTCGTCATCCGGCCCTCTACGAGCCATCATCGAGCTGATTTTATCCCAATCCACCTTAGGCACGGCTGCGTTGTGAAATATGAATTCTCCAGCTATTCCGCACATGTCCTATAGCACCTCTCCAGGAACCAGATCTTGATGAATGAATATTCGCAATTAAACTCAGATGTGTAGCGGAGACTTCCTCAATATGATTCGTCCTTTTGGGAGAGGAATTCTTCGTAACGGATGAACGCATTCGTATAATTTCCAAGATATTTCATGATAGGTAGATTTTTATCCGTCCTTGCACGATCTACCAATCGGCAGATCATCTCAATATAAAAAGTCCAACGGTAGAATTTTTCTAACGTTATCAGGCTACGTGAAATTTCGAAGGCGTGTTGAGCTAATTCGGATATACACATCGGCAAACCTCCTTCGATCTCTGCAACCAACACATTCACAGGCACTTCCCTCCATGAAACCTGGTTAAAGAAATAACTGTAAAAATCGAATAATACGCTCCGATATGCGGCACCCTCCCAATCAATAATTTTCATACCATGTTTGGTGTTCAACATATTTGCCGGGACCAGATCTCCGTGGGTAAATACCAACAAAATCGGATGATCGCCTTCACGCCGGAACTGGCCAACTATCCAGTCCACAAAGTTGGCCGTTACTTTAAACGCTTGCACGGTTGATTCCTGCGTTGCCAATCGGCTGTCAGGGAGAATTTTTGTCATGTCGGTCAGATACGTAACCGCATTTATGGATTTTGGCTCCTGGAACAGGATCAACGTCTTTAATCGCTCAAGAACATGATCATGAAACTTGGGCAATACGATCTCCGAACCCATTAGGGTGTTCGTATACGAAGCGTCCAGGGATCCCTGTAACAATTCTTCTTCATACCATCGTTCCCGCCCGTTCCATTTTCTTAGAGAAGGAGCAAAATCAAATTTCGAGATTTGTTGCAACAGATCAATTTCTTCCTGGATCACAGACGGATCAATATCCTGATCAAACACTTTCATGACGGATTTTCTGTAAAAATCAAATATCTTGTAGCCTTTATGCACATGGAGACACACTTGGCCATAGCGCGGCAATTCAACGACTTCCTCGCTTGTACCTCTTAGATATTTATAGCCCATAAAAACAATGAGAATTCTTAGATTACTTCTAATAAGTCCTAAGTAGCTTCTCATTTGCCTTACAGACGCCTTTGGCGAAAAACCCATATTTTGTCCTGGCCTGAAAACAGGACTGAGCCAGTTTTTCTTGAAGAATAACACCCATGCTAATACAAGAATATTTTGTTGTAAGCAAAAATAGTGTTTTTCCACGTTTGGCATTTTTATATATTGATATACTACCGAATGATGCGACTTCATCTCTCCATTTTCCCAGAATTTCCTTGGTGTTATTTGAGATGCGATGGATAGGTTCATGTACCCGCCCCAATCACCCGAGCATGCGCAAGCTTTATTCGGCTCATCATTCTGGTGATTGGAAATAGCAGGACAACAAACCGAGGGAATCCAGGCAGGCTTATTATTAAGATATTAAGAGCTGGACTAAACCTACTTGCTTAAATAAATAAACCTGGTTGTCCCACACAAGGACATCACGCAGAACAATCAAATCAAAGGGGGAAACTTGTCCCCAATCCTTACCTGCAAAAACTCCTCACACAGAGACCACAAAGCCAATCATCGGGTACGAGATATTGAAATAAATATTTCAGGGAAACTGAAAAGACAAGACGCCTATACGAATGACCAGGCGCAACAGCACCAAATCTGCGACTTTGGGTACAAATGGATGAAAACCCGGCAGTTACGTTGCTCCCCTACCGGATTTTTTCTACCTGTGCCTCTTTTGGAGTAAATAGGGTTTCCCATTTCAAGAGAGGTCTGACCACTCCCGGGATATTTCCTGTGGAATCACCACGTGCTCCATTTCCATCCATGCTGTCAATCACATGGAAGGCGACTGCATCATTCACCCCCACTCGCTTAATTGATGGATTTTCAGTCCGTATAGTTGGTCCAATAAAATATCTGCCCTCTGATAGCAAATTCCCAGGGATCACGGACTTACTCACGTAACGCCCTAATGGGCGTGGCCTTTTGACCCATGCGGAATCATTTTCAATGGACATAAACGCTTCTATCCCCTCTTCATTAAATACATGGAAATAAATCCGAAGCTCATGTCCTGGCTGAAGTACCTCATATTCTATTTCGATTTGAAGTGGTTCACTGATGTCCACCGTTTCCGATACGTAGCCATTATTGGCTCTGACTCTTATCCCACACAGTCGTACGGCTTCATCGCCAGGAGCCTCCTTGAGGTCTCCCCATCGACGCTCAGCTTGAGCACCTGTCTCGGAGTTGAGATACACGCAGATTACTTCATGTGTCGGACCATCTACCTGCACCTTTCCCCCATTTAACAGAATAGTCCGACTACATAGTCTGGTTACGGCCGGGAGAATGTGTGAAACAAATAAGACGGTGCGCCCCTGTTGCCCAACATCCTTCATTTTGTTTAAGCATTTTTTTTGAAATTGTGCATCACCGACGGCAAGCACTTCATCGATGACCAGGATTTCAGGCTCCAGATGAGCCGCAACGGCAAAGGCGAGGCGCACTTTCATTCCACTTGAATATCGTTTGACAGGAGTATCAATGAATTTTTCCACACCGGAAAAGTCCACAATTTCGTCAAATTTACGTTCTATTTCTTTTTTTCTCATTCCTAAGATTGTGCCGTTCAGATACACATTTTCTCTGCCAGTGAGCTCAGGATGGAAGCCGGTTCCCACTTCAAGAAGGCTTGAAATTCTTCCACGGATGGTGACAGACCCGCCCGTTGGGACCGTAATTTTCGACAGGATTTTAAGAAGCGTTGATTTTCCTGCGCCGTTAAATCCAATTATGCCTACCACTTCTCCTTTTTTTACCTCAAAGGAGACATCTTCCAAAGCCCAGATCACATCAGATCGATTCTCTGCTTGTTCTGGACGTAGATCATCAAATTGATAAAGAGATCGGTACTTACGATAATTTTGAAGGGGATTTTTTAAGAAATGAA
>JBDSHB010000307.1:0-3428 GCA_039918695.1 Nitrospirales bacterium
CGAAAGTGAACACCAGCTGGTTAAACCCCGATGAAACCTGGGAGAAGGCCGTCGGAGAATTTCTTTCCCGCATTCTTTCTCTCAGGCCCTCAAATGCCTTTCTCGAAGATTTCATTCCCTTTCAACAACGCATTGCCAAATATGGCATCTATAATTCTCTAAGTCAGGTCCTTATTAAAATTCTTGCTCCCGGTGTGCCCGATTTCTATCAAGGCACGGAGCTTTGGGATTTCAGTCTGGTCGATCCGGACAACCGACAGCCCGTGGATTACCTCCTCAGGGAACAACGGCTGTCCGAATTACAGCACCTGCAACAGAACACCGCTCCTCTCGACGTTGTCCATTCGTTACTACAGGATGCGGAAAACGGCCTGATCAAAATGTATTTGACCACGACCGCGCTTCATTTACGGAAGAGCCACCCCCACCTGTTTCTGGAAGGATTGTATCTGCCACTGGAATTCAAGCGGGAACAGGCACATCATGTGTGTGGCTTCATGAGAAAGCATCACTCACATTTCTGCATGATCATATTCCCACGATTGTTAACCAATCTCATCCCGGATCCGACCATCAGTCCGCTCGGCGAATCTGTATGGGGACAAACCTCGATGTCGCTCCCTCCGGAATTCGCGACACACTCGTTTCGTAATATCCTGACCCAAGAAATTGTCACTCCACAAAATGGTCTGGGCATGGTAGGATTACCCCTAGGAACGCTTTTTCAACATTTTCCTTTTGCCCTATTGGAGCCTGCCTCATGACTATGAGCAAATTGAACACGGCACACGCTTCTGACCAAGAATCGTACTCTGATCAGTCTGTGCCGGAGGGAGAATTAGGCTGGGAGGGACACGTGCATTTCTCTGAAGATGTCCCGTTATGGAAACGGGTTCTGGATACATGGCCTGAGCTCAGAACGGGGTTATCCTACAGTCTTATTTTTGCCTCCGGAGTTCTCCTGGGAGGAGCCATCATGGCGATGGCCTCATCGAAAGATCATCAGGACCAGTCATAATAATTAAAGAATTACTAAGGAGGAATTTCACGATGGATGAACATACGACGCAAGGGGACTCAGGTTGGGTTAATACATTTGTCTTCATTGCAGGATTTCTTTTGGGCGCCGGTAGCGCCATACTCCTGACGCCTGAGACAGGAACTCACGTGCGGAATCGCTTGGCACGGGGCGCAAAAACCGCACAGGACGAATTTTCAGATATGGCTTCCCAAACGAAAGAGGCGGTGCATGCCTGGTCTGAAGAAGCCAGAAAAACCATGAAACAGGCGGCCACGCGAGTCAACTCCGCCGTAGATGCCACCAAACAGGCCGTCAAAACTGATTCCTTCGACGAATAAAATCTCACCCGCCGCATGAAAGGGGGAGTTCCTTCCCCTTGACCATTCTCAACCTCACAAACACTGGAATCCTCCAATTTCGTTTGTTGTAAGTGTTAAGGAGGACTTGCCTCTTTCTTCCCATTGTCCAGACTTGAGATTCATGCGAGAGTAGATCCTATGACGCATTCGGATTTGACTCCATCCCCTCTCACGTATCGACTGAAGCTCGGCCTTGTCATCAATGGCATCATCATTCTCGCTGAATTCATCGGCGGTTATGTGATCAATAGTCTTGGGTTACTGAGCGATGCCGGACACAATTTGATCGATCAAGGCTCTCTCTTGTTAGCCTTGTATGCACATATTCTGGCCACTCAACCCGCCACGGAACATCGGACGTTTGGCTACCACCGCGCCGGAACCATTGCGGCGTTTATCAATAGCCTTCTGTTAATTTTCACAGGGGGGATTATCGGAATCCTTGCCATCGACCGGATGTTTTCACCGGTTGACGTTCCTGGTTTTTGGGTGATGGTGATCGCCGGGATCAGCTTGATCGCTAATCTTGCCGTCGCCCTGTTATTGCGCCGGGGAGCCGAAGATGACCTGAATATTCGGGGCGCTTTTCTGCATATGGTGATGGATGCCTGGATGTCTCTTGGTGTCATCATCGCCGGGTTGGGTATCGCCCTGACCGGCCTCACCATTTTAGATCCCCTGATGAGTATTCTCATCGTCGTCATTATTGTGAAAGGGAGTTGGCCACTCTTTCGTGAATCACTGGACATTTTATTGGAATCGACTCCCCCTCACCTCAAAATTTCCGATATCGTGGCAACCATTGAACACATTCCTGGTGTCAAGAAAGTTCATGATCTCCATATCTGGTCGGTTGAACCCCGCATCGTGATGTTGACGTGTCACGTATTGGTGGACACCGAGGCGGTTCAGGATAAAGATCAAGTCCTCCAACCCATTCAATCAACACTCTCTTCGAAATTTGGCATTCATCACTTAACCGTTCAACTGGAAACCGAATGCCAGGAGCAAGGGGACCTGCATTGCAATCTCAGTTATCTGACGAACGGCTCAACTGCTACAGACCCCATTCCATCTCATCTGCACCACCATTAACCCGCCACAGGCTTTCTTCGAAACACACGCGTTTTGAGTAAAAATCCCACCCCGCCCCCTAAGAGCGCACCTAGACCAACCCCGACCAACACGTCTGTGACATAATGTGCTCCTAGAAACACCCGGGACAATCCGATCAGGGCAAGGAATGGCCATAAAACCCACCCTAGAGGGGGATAAAGCATGACGAGAAAGCTAATTGCCGTGCCTGAATTCAACGCGTGATTGGACGGCATACTAAAAGCCCCACCACATCCGACCAATTCATGAATGTGATCGAGGACCTGGCAGGGCCGTGGACGGCCAATTAGTGTTTTCAGTTGGCCACCCAGAAAATCACTGAAGCCGATCAGGAGTCCTAAACAGGGAATGGCGAATCTAGCCTCTCCCCATTTCATCCATCCCCAATACGCCACGACCAGGATACCAGGAATCAACAGGTTGCCTTCCCGTGATACCTGAAGCATGAACCAATCCAATCCAGTAAACTGGCCGGCCCAACCATTAATATAGGCAAACCATAATTCATCACTTATCATCATTGTTCCTCAACTATTTCGTACTTGGCCTCAGCAGACACGAGATTCTGCAAGAAATTGGACGGGTATGATAAGGTAGAATTTTTAACGAGAAAGGATTTCTCCATGCTGATTGATTCCCATGTTCATTTAGACGATCCCCGTTATGATCCGGATCGGGACGATATTTTTCAACGTGCCCACGAAGCCGGTGTGGAAAAATTTGTCACTATTGGATGTGATCTTTCCACAAGTCATGCAGCCGCGCAATTAGCCACAATCCGACCAAATGTCTATGCCACAATCGGCGTGCATCCCCATGAAGTCAAACGCATCGAACCCAACTGGTATGCGGAATTGACGCAACTGGCACAGCAGCCAAAAGTCGTTGCCTTCGGTGAAATCGGCCTTGATTATCATTATGATCACTCTCCT
>JBDSHB010000308.1:0-4936 GCA_039918695.1 Nitrospirales bacterium
CCCCACTGAGCCTTCGCCCATGGGTTCTGACATCAGAAGGACGTCGAGCACATCTCAAAGCGATTCTCAATTGCAAAAAATGTGACGAGGAATCACCCCTACCCTCACAAGGAGCAACTTAACCGCCATTTCTCCTAATCCATAAAACTTTTCTCCCCGCCAAACAAAATACTCATCGCAACCCGTGCCAAATTAAGGGTTGTGCCACATCGCTCCATCCGCAAGGTTATCACCTCCCTGGTGGGTAATTTTCAGGATGTCCCCATTTTTTACTTTGGCTTCCAAGGTGGAGATTTTCTGATTAATAGTCAACATGAGTTCATTAGCATGGAGGAAAGGCATTAACCCCTGAAAGTGATCTGGGAAATCCTCTAGCAATTGGCCGACAGTGGTGGGGCTCTCTAACGAAATTTCCACCTCAGGGTCTTCCACCGCTTCACGCAGTGAAAGGCCAAATATCAAAATTTTTACCATTCGATGTCCCTCGTCAAAAAAGATATTTCGATCCCAATTCCAACTATAACAACGTTATCCGGCCGAAGCACACACCTGAGATTTAATGCCCCATCCCCTTTATTTCTTCCGGGAATGTTCCCGCATGACCTGCGCAATATGCTTGACCTCTGCTATCCCACGGAGTCCATTTTTTAACTGAATCATGCATGCAGGGCAACTCGTCGCCACCACTTGAGCCCCGCTTTCTTGAATGGCCCGCTTCTTACGCTGGAAAATCTTCTGAGAGGTTTCATAATTCTTGACCATATACGTACCCGCTCCGCCCGCGCATCGATCGGCATCCTGCATTTCGACAAATTCAAGGTCAGGCACAGAGGCTAGCAGATCTCGAGGGGCCTGGGACACACCGGCTGCGCGAAGATGGCAGGAAGAATGGTAGGTCACCTTCGGTAACTTCTCATTGGCCGAATCCGGAGTTGGGCGCGTATTGTCTGACGCCATCCCCTGGTCAACAAGAAATTCAGAGATATGCTTCACTCGTTTGCGTAAATCAATGGCTGCGGCTTCCTCCGGTTCCCCATGAAACAGCGTGGCATAATCTTTCAGGCTTAACGTACATGAAGCACAGCTGGTAATCACGGTGGCATACGACGCCAGGTGAGCCAGATTCTCTCGCGCACCTTCTTTTACCAGATCCCGCAACCCGTAGGTTTCAATCGGCGTCCCCGAACAACGTTGTGGAGGAAGAGCAACCTTCACACCGTAATCACCTAAAAGCCCAATCACGGCATCCCCCACTCCATCCTCAAAATAGTTGGCCGCACACCCGTGGAAATAAGCAACTGATGACTGTCGAAGATGTTCGGAATGACACAGTTCAGGATACCGATCACGCATATGCCGTTTAGCCAACGTCGGTAGGACCATATCTCGGGGAATCTTTGCCGTGGCAGCCAACTTTCGCAACAACGGGCGAGTCACCTTTTCCAACAGGCCTCGAATAACCGGACGATCCCAAAAAGACTGGGTCCATGCCATGAGCTTTAGCAAGGGATGAAAAAGCCATTGACGGGCATGAAGGGCAAAGACCCAACCGGCCAGCCGGTTGGGATGTTCCGCCCGTCGCTGAAGAATCAGTTCGGACACATCGACCCCGGCCGGACAAATGGTCCTGCAGGACTTGCAATTCAAACAGGCTTCGACCACCCGTTCGGATTGAAGATACGAGTAATCCGAAGCCGTCACAATCTCGAACCACCCGCGGGCACTCATATCTTCAGACTGAAACACATCATACACCGGACACACGGAATTACATTTGGCGCAAGTTGCACAGGGCTTGCCCATTCGCTCCAGATCAATATGTTCCGTAAACGAGGCTTCACTGATTTTCACACCAGGATTCATCATCCCCTGCGGATCGAACGCCTGCTTCACTCGAACAAAAATTTGATACACCTCTTCGCCATACATCAAGCGAACCGTCTCGGCGCGAATACGCCCGTCTCCATGCTCTCCACAAATTGATCCATCAAACCGGTCTAAGACCGTCTGGTGAATCTCCCGGTGGGCCTCGACCATGGCCTCAACATCATGTTGATTGTGCAAATCAAGCAGCGGAACAATATGCGCATTGCCATTTCCCACATGACCAAAGATGGCGACCGACACCGATCGTCGTCCAAAATACTCTTCCAAATACCGGATCAACTCTCCGGTACGTGAGGCCGACACCACCACATCATCGACAAAATTGATGGGTTTTTTTTGAGGATCAAATCGATAGAGCATCGGAAACAACGCCTTGCGGGCCTTCCACAATTCCCCTTGCTGGACTGAATCCGACGCCAGCCTCACCTCACCGGTGAGTGGGAACCTTCGGCACATCTCCAGCAACCGATGACGACGATCTGCGCCTTCGCCTTCATCAAATTCAATGAGCAGCGTGGCCGCCGCATCTGATGGAATGCCATAGCGATCTCGCCCGATCAAATTCAACGAATTCCCGTCCATCACCTCCAACGCATTGGGGGCCAACTCCAAGAGGTGAGGGACCGATTCGCCCATACCCTCCAGATGTCGGAAATGGATGAGACCCGTCACGGTGCGATCAGGTCGTTTAACCAACTTGACTCTTGCTTCACTGATAATGCCAAGCGTTCCCTCGCTACCGATAAATAATTTGGGAACGTCAAATACCCCTCGCTCCAGTCCATCGACCACATCAAAGACGTTATAGCCGGAACTATTCTTACTCACCTTCGGACGCCTGGCGCGGATCAATGCTTGATCCTCTTGAATCATGGTCCACACCGCCTTTAAGGATACATACCCTTTCAACAACGAGGTATGAACCGGTCCTCCAATTTCAACGGACTGAGCATCAAGCCACCCCTCAGTGAGCAGCCTAACCCGAAGAGTATGAACGTTGTCCTTGACCGATCCATAGCGAAGCGTATGTGGACCAGCGGAATTGTTCCCGAGCATGCCTCCTAATTTGCACATATCCCCGCTTGAAGGATCCGGGCCATACATCAACCCCACAGGGGCTAACTGTTTATTAAATTCGGATAACACCAGTCCTGGTTGTACTCGCGCCCACTGCTCGTCTCGATTCACCTCAAGCAAGCGATTCATTCTGGAGATATCCACGATAATGCCGGCCCCGATGGCTGATCCGGTCAGATTCGTTCCGGCTGCCCGTGGAGTCAGAGGCACTCCAGCCTTAACGGCATAATCCATTACGGCATCAATGTCATCTTCTGTTTCAGGAAGCACAACCACTTGGGGAGGAATTTTGTAGATACTGGCATCGACGGAATAGGCTTTCAGCGTGGCCCAATCCCACCGAACTTTATCCTGGCCCAATTTTTTGGCTAAATCGGAGCCCAGGGAAGATTTCTTTTCAGGTAGCAACAAGGTCATAGGAACTCTTTCTGCTTCCTACGCGGATCGTGTACAACCCTTGTCAGAGAGAAAACAGGAAGGGGAACAAGCAGAACAGCAGAACGCGTGGCCCCACAGTCGATTTAGGCGGAAAGATCCGTGACCCGGGATTCTCCCTCATTTTCTTCAGGTGCAAAGGGAAGCTCCATGGGGAATTGCTCAGGGTTACCCAACTCTTTGAGTTCTTTCAGTGGAGGCAAATCTCGCAAGTCCCGCAGGCCAAACCGCTGAAGAAACTGCTTGCCCGTTCCATACAAAATCGGTCGACCTGGGATATCCTGCCGTCCGACGATTCGAATTAACTTCTGATCCAGGAGGGTCCGCAACACACCAGAGGTTTCTACACCTCGAATTTTTTCAATATCTGCTCGGGTAATGGGCTGTTTATAACTCACAATGGCCAGTGCTTCCAGTGCCGACCGGGAAACCTTGGCTGCCGGTTTGGCCTTGCTGGTCAGTCGCTTGATATACAGACTCTGCTCAGGTCGCGTCACCATGACATACCCGCCAGCCACTTCCAAAATCTGCAAACCACGCCCAGCCGCCTCATACTCCGCTTGAAGATATTCCATCGCAGCTTTAACAGCCGATTTAGGCACTCCTTCGAGGACCAGAGCCAGTTTTTCAAGACTCAGAGGATCATGCGAAACAAAAAGCAAAGCCTCAAACGCACCTTTGAGTTCATCAAGGTCTAACGCGATTTCCTCGTCTACGTTCTCAGAAACCGTGACCTCTTCTGGGTCACAACTCTCCTCTGAAACCCCACGGGGAGCAAGGCCATCCTCCACCCCGGCATCGAGAATATCTGAAGCTTGGTGTCCATTAGTGAGTGCGTCCATCATTTTATAGAGTCCTCCCCTGCGGACTGAACCCGTTCATCCCACACTGCCACATACACAAATCCCCCAGGCTATTCCTAAGTCCCCCCATGCGTCCTCCAATTAATACCCGGCTCATGCGTGTCAACACTGCTCCGCAGGGAGACTTTCGGTAGAATCAGGTCCTCCGACCGGCACAAACCGCCTGGTCACCTGGATGGGACCAAACCATTCTCCTTGAAACAAACGAACCAGGTTCATCCTGACCAGCTCCAACAACGCCAGAAATGTGACAATGACCAGTGGCTTGGACCAATGGTGTTCAAATAACTCTTCAAAAGGAACCGTCGACTCCCCTTCCAACCGCTCCAATATGCCTTGAATACGGTCCTGAACCGTCCAGGTTTCTCTGGACAACTCGACGATTGTATCGGTTGGGGCTCGATCCAGTACATCCTGGAAGGCACTCAGAAGATCAAATAACTGGAGATCTTCTGTCGCCATATCCTCCTCTTCGACCCCAGACTCTGCGGACAAGGGGAGAGGATCCCGACTAAAGGACTCTCGCCAAAGTCGTTCGCGGACCACCAGGGTCCCGGCCGCCTCCTTAAAACGCTCATATTCGACCAGTTGCCGGACCAATTCTGCGCGAGGATCGAGACCTTCCTCATCCTCCGTCTCCGGTTTTTCCTCTTTGGGAAGGAGCATCCGGGATT
>JBDSHB010000309.1:0-5484 GCA_039918695.1 Nitrospirales bacterium
GCTTCCATTTTTTTTGCGCATCCGGACAAGCTGAACAACACGCACAAGAGAACACTTAGCCGTTGTATTTGTGGAAAGGTGTGAATCACGGTATCCTCAATTTTTTCTGATTGAAAGTTGACGAGTATATCCCGTCTATTCCATAAAGGCCATATCACGGCCACTCGCCCAAGCAGCTCGAGCTATAAGAAGGGGGTGACAATGAAGAAAACATGGTTGGGGGTAAGTATCGGAAGTCTTCTCCTGTATGGATACACTGAAGTGAAGTATGTCAAGGCCGGTGCCACGGAAGCGGATTTTGAGGCTGATAGAGTTGATTGCCGCAGTCACATCCTTATGTCGCCCACCGGCCCGGACTTCGCCAGTGGTCAAATGGGAAGACCGGGAGTCAGGGAAGGGCTCACCACTCAATCGGCGGATCAGTCGGCACAACGCGAAGTCGACCAGTGTTTGCGAGCCAGGGGATGGGAACCGGAAATCCCATCCCAATGAGTTGCCGGGAGGATTCCTGCGAACGCGCGCGTGAAGCCTAGTTCTTGGCAAAAATTTCACTCATGAATACGTAAGGATGTAAAGAGACCATGAATTCAGCATTGCATGATAAGACCATTGCGAAGGAACTGAAGATCACCGACAAGCAGGTCACGGACACAGTGAATCTGCTGGATGATGGCGCCACGGTGCCGTTTCTTTCGCGGTACCGCAAAGAAGTCACGGGCGGGTTGGATGAGGTCTTCATTACCTCCATTCGGGACCGCGTGGCGCAGCTTCGAGAATTGGATAAACGGCGGGACGTCATCCTGTCCTCGCTCGAGGAACAAGGCAAGCTGACCGAAGTGGTGCAAGGGCAGGTGCAGGCCGCCACGACCATGACCGAATTGGAAGACATCTATTTACCCTACCGCCCCAAGCGCCGCACCAGGGCCATGATCGCCAAAGAACGAGGATTGGAACCGTTGGCGTTGAGCCTCTGGGCGCAGGATGCCCAATTGAATGTCGAAACCGAAGCACAGAAATTTCTGAATCCGGAACAGAGCGTAGAGACGGTGGAGGATGCGTTGGCCGGTGCGCGCGATATCATGGCCGAATGGATCAGCGAAGATCTGCAGGCTCGCGCCTCCATGCGTGCCCTGTATTTGGAACAAGGGACCTTCAAGACCGCGGCCGTGCGCGGAAAAGATGTGCAAGCCAGCAAGTATCGGGATTATGTGGAATGGGAAGAACCGGTGGCCAAGGCGCCATCCCATCGTGTGCTGGCCATGCGGCGTGGCGAAACAGAAGGGTTTCTGACCTTTCGTGTGCTGGTGCCGGAAGTCGAAGCCCTGTCAATTCTGCATCGCCTCTTTCTGAAAGGAAAAGGGCCGGCATCGGAACAGGTCACCCTGGCTGTCAAAGATAGTTTTGCCAGGCTCTTGGCCCTCTCCATGGAAACAGAAGCCCGCCTGGTCACCAAAACCCGCGCCGATCAAACGGCCATAGAAGTGTTTGCGCAAAATGTGCAGCAACTGCTCATGGCGCCCCCTCTGGGACAGAAGACTGTTCTGGCCATCGACCCGGGATTTCGCACCGGATGTAAAATGGTCTGCCTGGACCGGCAAGGCACCTTGCGTCATACGGAGACCATCTTTCCGCATCTGGGAGCAGGCGGGGCCGCCAAGGCGGGAGACACGGTGGTGGAGCTGTGTCAGCGCTTTCAGGTGGAGTCGATCGCGGTGGGCAATGGGACGGCCGGGAGGGAGACCGAAACGTTCCTGCGCACGTTAAAGTTGCCATCCGCCATCAAAATCGTGATGGTCAACGAAAGCGGCGCGTCCGTGTACTCCGCGTCCCCGGTCGCCCGGGAGGAATTTCCCGATCACGATGTGACGGTGCGTGGCGCGGTCTCGATCGGGCGGCGCCTGATGGATCCTTTAGCCGAACTGGTGAAGATCGATCCCAAGGCCATCGGCGTCGGGCAATACCAACATGATGTTGATCAGGGCATCTTAAAGCAACGGCTGCAGGATGTGGTCATCAACTGTGTCAATCGGGTAGGGGTGGACGTGAATATGGCGAGCCCGCAACTGCTCACGGCCGTCTCTGGTGTGGGTCCGCAACTTGCCACGAATATCGTGGCCTATCGACAGGAACATGGTCCGTTTGCGAGTCGGACGGCATTAAAGAACGTCCCTCGCCTGGGAGCCAAAGCGTTTGAACAGGCCGCAGGATTTTTACGCATCACCGATGGGGAGCATCCGCTGGATGCCAGCGCCGTGCATCCTGAACGATATGCCGTGGTCAACGCGATGGCGAAAGATTTAGGCTGCACCGTGAAGGATCTCATGAAGGATCCTGCCAGACAACGCACGATCGATCTTACTCGATACATCACGGAGGAAGTGGGCAAGCCGACCTTAACGGATATTCTCATCGAATTGGCCAAACCCGGCCGTGATCCGCGACAACAATTTGAAGCCGTGAAATTTGATGAAGGGGTGCAATCCATCGAGCAGGTCACACCGGGTATGATCCTGTCAGGGGTGGTGACCAATGTCACGGCCTTTGGCGCGTTCGTCGACATCGGCGTGCATCAGGATGGGCTCGTGCATATCAGTCAACTCGCCAACAAATTTGTCAGCGACCCCAACACGGTGGTGCAGGTCAATCAACAAGTCAAAGTCACCGTGCTGGAAGTCGACATTCCCCGCAAGCGCATTTCCCTTTCCATGAAAGCGGCCCCTAGCAAGACGGCATGAGTGGTTGTGGCCATGGCTCCATGCCCTGCTTGTCATGCTGAGCCCCTTCGACGGAGTTTATCCTGAGTAAAAGCCGAAGGGCTCAGGCCAGGCGCGGCGAAGCAACTAGCTGAGCGGTAGGGGGCGTGGGTTGGACACAGATTCTTCGTTTCCCTCAGAATGACAACGGGATGTTAGAGGGCAACATTTCGCGCAAGCACCTTGCGTGGTTGATGACAGCCATTCCAACTGAAACGACTAGATGGGACTAGACAAACGAGAAAACCTACCTCTCCAGTGGCATGATCTCATCCGAGGGATCTTGCCCCTAAACCTAAAGAATGATATCATTTTTGCTAACATCAAAGGAGGGGAACGATGGGCCAAGTTATAGTCAGAAATCTTGATGATCACATTATCGCCGCCTTGAAAACCAAAGCTGAAATGCGTGGGCACTCACTCGAGCAAGAACTCAGGGGAATTCTGGCCGATGCCGCCAAACCCACCATGGAAGATCGCCGAACCTTGGTCGATCACATTCGAGCCATGACTCCCTCCACTCCGCAAACGGACTCCACGGTTCTCCTGCGAGAGGATCGCGACCGGTGACCCTGGTCATTGATGCCAATGTGGGCCTGAAATGGTTTATCGAGGAGCCCCGCTCATCGGCTGCCAGGAAAATTCTGGAAAAAGGAGGATCATTCATTGCCCCGGACATTGTTATTCCAGAAATTTGCAATGTGGTCTGGAAAAAGGTCAAGAACCAGGAAATCACTCCAGAGCAAGGTCAAGCCATCGTCACCAATGTTTCAATGATCTTTGACCATATTGTGTCCTCTTCAGAGCTCGCCAAAAGGGCCTTTGACCTTGCGGTTCAATGTAATCATCCGGTGTATGATTGCTTGTATCTGGCCCTAGCCGAACGTGAATCCATCACGCTTGTCACGGATGATGCCAAATTGATGACCGTAGCCAAAAAAGCTAAGTTGGCTCGTTTCGTCCAAGCTCTGTAGCGTGGAGCTCAATTTCGTCTCGTCTCTCACAGCCAATTTACCCTAACAATTCCTATTCACCATTGGTGCGCCTGTTCAGCTTCTGAAAGACTCTTTCATCCAGACCCTTTGGGCTTCGCTCAGGGCAGGCGCAGCGAAGCATCTAGCTGAGTGGTGGGGGCGTGGGTTGGACACAGATTCTTCGTTGCATTCAGCATGACCACGGGATGTTCGAGGTGGACAGTCATACCAATCGCATGGAGACCTAGAGATGGCATCCCTCAGAAATTCCGTAGAAGCGCTCGTCCAGATCATCCATCGCTATTTCATCTGGGCCACCATCGGTGCCTATATTCTGGCGGCCATCGTACCGCAACTCGGCCTCTGGATGCGGAATATCGAGCTGGGCAGTGTCACGCTTCTCCAAAGCAAAGTAGTGCTTTCTTTGCCGCTGTTTCTGCTGGCCTCGCTCTTATTCAATGCCGGGCTCGGGGTCCAAGTGCGGGAACTCAGGTAGCTACTCGATCAACCATTCGTGCTGGTGAGTGGTCTGGTTGGAAATCTGGCCACACCCCTGGTCTGTATCCTTGGGCTCAGCGTGGCGTTACAACTCTGGAACGAATCAGAAGAGGTGCAACAGATTTTGGTCGGCCTGGCCCTCGTGGCCGCCATGCCCATCGCGGGGGCCTCTCCCGCCTGGGCGCAGAATGCCAACGGCAATCTCGCGCTCAGTCTCGGACTGGTCCTGCTCACCACCGCCCTGAGTCCGCTCTTCACTCCCATGGTGCTCCATGTCGTGGGCCTTGTGACCATCGCTGATTATTCCGAAGATTTGCACGAACTCGCCTCCGGTGGTGTGGTGGCGTTCCTGGGCGTTTGGGTCATCCTCCCGGCAGTGCTCGGCATCCTGACCCAATGGGCTATCGGAGAACGTCGGTTGGCCTCAGCCAAAGCCTATGTCAAACTTGTCAACTATGGCGTCCTGGTGTCGCTCACCTATTCGAATGCCGCACTGGCCTTGCCCAAGGCCTTCTCCAACCCGGACATCGACTTTCTGGTGATCATCGCGGTGATCTCTTTCATCTTGTGCCTTGCCGCCTTTGGGACCGGATACCTGCTGTCTCATGTGTTTCGAACAGACCGCAGCGACCGGGTCTCACTCATGTTTGGTCTCGGCATGAATAACAATGGCGCAGGGTTGGTGCTGGCCTCCATGGCCTTAGACGAACACCCGAAAGTCATGTTGCCCATTATCTTTTACAACCTCGTCCAGCACCTCATGGCCGCCTCGGTCGATCGGATGATGCTTCAACAAGCCCAACAGACGAATGCAACAAGAGTCGCCCCGTAAAACGAGTAACCCCCACCGCAGGTATTCTTCGGCTCTTAAGCCGTGCAGACAGAGGCATGGGCAGGGAGCCATCATTCATGCACGGTCACACACGAAAGAAGAAGACGGCCCGCTCGTCATTGTCATCCTGAGGCGAAGCCGTTATCGAGCATCCATCTCCTCTTTCAAGAAGTTGTCATCCTGAGCCCCTTCGACTGCGCTCAGGGCAGGCACCGGCGAAGGATCTGAGCCAAGGTAGAGCACGCACGGTATAGCAAACTTCTTCGATCGCCTTCTCCGTCGCCGTCATGCCCGACGATCGTCATCGAGCATCCATCTTCAAATCTTCCCCTCCACCTTCAGGTCAGCCAACCAGGCTGACGTGCGAATCACCAGGCAGCCCGTTTATCCGACGCCTGCCGGCTGGCCCAAAGGAGGGACGCTCTTA
>JBDSHB010000310.1:0-9839 GCA_039918695.1 Nitrospirales bacterium
AGGTCCGCGGAAAAGAAGTCTGCAGAGGGATTCATGTTTGGATCAGAAACCATTTATGACTTCGCCCTTCCCGTTTACCGAAAACATGAGCTAGCCACGACTTTAGAACTGCTGTCCTCAGAAAACCTTCAAGACAGTCTCAAGGTTTCCTCGCGACAATCCGGCCTCATCGGCATCATTCAAATCGGCATAACCACTGCGCCCATGCAACAATCACTCAACGAAACGGTATGGAATATCGGTCTGCTCACCATGGGAATCATCTTTGTAGGTATTCTTCTCACCATTCTGTTAGCCAATCGCATCGTCACGCCTCTTCGGCGTTTGGCGGAAATGTCTCATAAAATTGCTGAAGGAGATTTGTCTGTGACGGTCACTGCAGACACGCAGGATGAAGTGGGACAACTCACCACCAGCATCGATCGGATGGCGCGAGCCCTCCAACAACGTGAAGAAGCCATCTCTCATTATGTTCACACCATCACAAAGCAGGTCACACAACTCAGTACCTTGCACCAAACCGGAATTGTGATTACCTCGACATTAGATATCCAAAAACTGTTTTCCACCGTCCTGAAGCTTCTTCGAAAAAATCTGGGATTCCAACGCATGATCCTGGTTCTCCAGAACCCTGGAGGCACCAAGTGCATGATCTCAGATGTGTCCGGGGTGCCTCCGGAATTGGAGACACAAATTCGAGACCTTGAATTTCCCATTACGCCAGGAAGCATAGATGAAACCCTTTTGATCCACGGACGTCCGGTCTTGGCATACGATCTGGAGGAAATAGCCCATCAGGTGAACCCTCTCCTCCTTCCAATTTGTCGACAAATGGCAGTGATTTCTTTTGTGTGCGCCCCCCTGCTGAGTCATCAACGCGTGCTGGGATATCTGGGAGCCGATCGCGGGAACCAACGCTGCACGCAGGAAGATCTGGATTTGCTTTTGACCATAGGCAGTCATGTGGCTGTCGCCATCGACAACGCACAAACCTATGAGGAAGTCGAAAAACTCGCTCAAACTCTCGAAGAACGAGTCAAAGAACGCACGCAAGATCTGCAGTCCGCCAATGAACGTCTTCAAGAATTAGATCGATTGAAATCCTCCTTTGTGTCGATTGTTTCACATGAACTTCGAACGCCGATGACCTCTATTAAGGGGTTGGTGGAAAACATGTTGGATGGCTTGGTCGGTAGTCTGAATGACCGACAATCATTCTATCTCGAACGAATGAAGTACAACATCGAACGACTCACTCGGATGATTAATGATCTCTTGGACCTTTCCCGCATCGAAGCAGGTCGCATGGACTTGCACCGGAGCACCGTCAACTTGGGCAGCCTCGCCAGAGAGGTAGTAGAAACGTTGCAATCTATAGCGCAGGAACGTTCCCTCATTCTCGAAGCCCATATTTCCACTCCAATCGGATTCATTCAAGGCGATCGGGATAAACTCATTCAGATTTTTACCAACCTCATCAACAACGCCATCAAATTTACAGAATCTCCCGGGACCGTGACAGTGGACGTGAAGCAGCGGGACGACGGCATGGTTCAAACGTGTGTCATTGATAACGGCTGCGGCATTCCTCTGGAGGAACAACAGACGATTTTTGAACGGTTTTACCGCGGGCAATCTTCTGAAATGAAAAATCGCGGGGCCGGCCTCGGCCTGGCTATTACTAAGAGTTTAGTCGAGCTGCACGGCGGAACGATTTGGGTGGAGAGTACCCCAGGAGAGGGCAGTCGCTTTTGTGTGATCTTACCCGTCACACCATCGACCATAACCTCCTAAGAGCCCGAAATAAGGTGTACCTAAAATGTATCTGTTTAGATACAACAGTTATCTAAATAGATACATTTTTTCATTTTGACAGTCCCCCCGTCTTCGAAAAACAACCATTTACGTAAGTCTGCAAATTGCAGAACTTTTTTTAGAATTACTGGAGGGCCGTAGGGAAATTCCTAGGTGACCTCTTCTATCAAAATTTTATCTAGTTCTGAATCGCCTGCAAAGAAGGGAAACATGTCAACCTTGTCCACGAAGCCGCGAGTTTTACTCGTGGATGACGACAGCGACATTCTTCTTGCCCTCTGTGATTACCTTCGCCAGGAGGGTTTTGAGGTGGATCCAGTAGAGACGGGAGGGGCAGCCCTCCAAAAAATTACGACCTCATCGTATGATGTCGTGCTCCTCGATGTCGGACTTCCAGACCGGGATGGCATTGAAGTTCTTAACGAACTCTCTCAAATGCATCCACACCTGCCCGTCATCTTGTTGACCGCCTTTACCTCCTTACGAAAGACTGCCAATCCCGACATTCTCAACAAAGCCTTTGCTTACCTCACCAAACCGTACCAACGGCAGGAAGTTAAATCCGCCATTCATCGAGCCTGTTTGGCACGAAACGCCGCGATCGCAGGGTGGCAAAGCTCTTCCGCACCCACACTTCCGATGGCCACCTTCCCCTCCCTTCTGCAACCAAGCTCAACCGGGGCTTCACCTGATGAGGCAACGCCGCACCCCTTGAACCTCACGACATATGAACGGCTGGCAGAATACGCTCAACTGATGCAATTCGCTTTTGATCATGTTCCCGACGGCATCATGGTGGCGGATTCCCATAAACGCTTACGTTTTGCCAACCAGGCGGCTTGCGACGCCTTAGGATATACCCCGGAAGAACTCAAATCCCTTCGAATTCCCGATATTGCCCCCTACCATGACAATGAGCAATTCCAACAACGGCTGGAAAGCTTGCGAAAGGGTCAACCCTTATCCTACCCATCGATCCACCGCACCAAAAACGGCCAGGAAATCCCTATTGAGATTTCAGTGTACCTCCTCAATTTTCAGGGCCAGGAATTTACCTGCGCGGTAACCCGCACTGCGGAGGAGAAATCGCATGAGACCTAGATAAATTTTTGAGCCCCCAGGTCATCTGGCCATGACAATCCATACCCTGCCGGGGCTGAAACCGTGAAACACTATCACGAAGCTCACATGAATGAGAATTTGTCGGCAGAAAAAAGATAGCAAGCAAGAGAAATTGAATACGACCACTCAGGAAGGAGCGAAGGGACATCAGGGATAAGCGAGATTAGCGGAGGCCAATCGGAGGGTAAAGCATGGTTCAAGCGTCAAATATCAAGGCTGGCATTCAGGATGCCTTTCAATAGCCTGCAGGATTATCAGGGTACGTCTGTGTCTGTTTTTTAGCCTCTCGCTGTCCACCGAAGGAATTGAAGCTCCGAATCCTTTCTTGATGACCGAAGGAACCGACCTCTTGGCATTCATTCAAGAGGAACAAAGCCTCAGCCCTTTGATTTGGGAGAATGTTCCCCCCACTCAGCCCCTCGGTCCCACGACCACGATTTTTGCTGTCTATGCGCAAGATACTTGGGACCAACACTCCCGCTCAGTTGCTAAGGGCTTACGGTTTTCCCCAGGTCTGTGCCGCTCAGTGGGAGCCAAAAAAAATCCTTCTTTGGCGAACCTATCCAGGTTGGGCCCTCGCACCACACATCCTTTTCGTTGGCGGCAGATGAGGATATGACCAATTTTTTGGAGATAATGTATCCTACAAGCCGGCTAATTCTCGGGAATAGAGGCTCGAACATGGAGGACAGCAGAGAAAATTCAATTATTACGTGGCTGGTAGTTACAGAAGAAGCAACGGATTTGATCTGAAGTCGGACTCTGCTGGTTTCGCAAGGATATGGATAATACTATTAATTTTGTCAGATTGCCGAGCCATGGGAATAGAACTTAAAACTAAAGCCTTCTTTCTGCCGTTGCCCAAGGGCGGAAATTTCTCTAAAAAATCAAATCACCGAGGAATTGTCGGTGTCGCTGGACAGCGCATATACAGATGTGAACGTGGACCAGAGAAATGAAGAGAACTTCGATCGGTCTTACCATCAAGGCAATGCCAGAGTGGGCTATGTCTCCAAGTTGGGATTAAGCGGGTTTCTCCAGGGGTCTTTTAATGATGGAGAATCCGACTCGAACCCATTTAACAGCACCACCGAACCCGGCAGGCGATGATTTGTGAGGATATGACTGCGAGTGCCAGCATTCCGACTAATCACCAACAGGGCTATAGGCCCTCATTCCCCTTTACCTGCAAACAAATATTCGTTTCAACTTTGGTGAGTCTTTCCCCGACTCCTCGAAATCCCAAAGTGGTCAGGAACCCTCAGTACCCTGCTGAATGCCTTTTTGTTTGAGAAGGCGGGAGAGGTAAGTACGTTGAAGCCCCAGAAGCTCTGAGGCTTTGGTTTGGCTCCAGTTGCTCCGACGCATGGCCTGCTCCAGAATGCGGGCACCGAATCGCTCCAGGGATTCATGGTAGGGGAGGTTGTCGACCTCATCGAGTTCGTCTTTTCCTCCTCCTAATCCCAAAAGGTCTGGAGAAATTTCCTCATCTACTCCCAACACCACTGCTCGAGCAATAGCATTGTCCAGTTCCCGAATGTTGCCGGGCCATGCGTAACATCGCATCGTTTGGATGGCAGACTTGGAAAACCTCCGATTCCGTTTTTTCATTTCTCGCATGTGGCGGGCTAAAAAATGCTCGGCAAGAGGAATGATATCCTCGGGACGATCCCGCAATGGTGGTAATAACAAATTCACGACATTCAGACGGAAATACAGGTCTTCTCGAAAGGTCTTCTCTTTGACCGCTCGCTTCAGATCCTTGTTGGTGGCCGCAATTACCCGAATGTTGACGCGGACCAATCGCGTCCCACCTACCCGTGGAAACTCATGATCCTGAAGCACCCTGAGTAATTTAGCCTGAAGCCCCAGCGGCATATCGCCGATTTCATCCAGGAAAACGGTTCCCCCATCCGCCGCTTCGATTTTCCCTTTCTGGAGAGAGTCTGCCCCGGTAAATGCCCCTTTTTCATGACCAAAGAGCTCGTTCTCCAAGAGGGTTTCGGTGAGAGCCACACAATTGATAATACTGAATGGCATTTCCCGCCGGTCACTCCATTGGTGAATTGACCGCGCAAACAGCTCCTTCCCCGTCCCGCTTTCTCCTAACAACATCACGGTGGCGTCAGCCTCGGAAGCCCGTTTTGCCAACTCCACCATTGAATGCACCTGAGAGCTATTCCCGACGATTTGGCTATACCGGCTTTCTACTTCCGTTCGCAGCGCGGCAACCTGCCGCCCTAACGCTTCCCGCGTTAAGACTTTTTTGAGGACGAGGGCCAGATGGTCCAACTCAATAGGCTTTGTGAGAAAGTCATACGCTCCCGCTTTCATGGCTTCAACGGCCTTGGAAATTGTGCCATGAGCCGTCATGACCACTACAGGCAATGGGAGGCACTCTCCTCCGCCAAATGTCTGAGAGTCAACCTCTCCATTTTTTTTCACAACGATTTTGGCTAATTGGTGCAACACTTCCATGCCGGCCATTTGTGGCATTTCCAAATCCAACAGCATGAGGTGAGGAAAGTCCTGCTCATATTTCTCCAACGCTTCCTTGCCATTTCCAGCGGTAATCGTGTCATAATCCAGAGCTTCTAAGCGATCCGTAAGCATGAGGACAATATCGGGATGATCATCGACGATGAGAATTTTCTTTTTCATGAAGATTCTACTCCTTAAGCCCGCACCTGATTGTCCCGTGTCTATAAAATCGCAGTCGCCTTAAAACACTTTACCTGCCAAGAGCCTCCAGCACGGCTGCGGCCAAAAGCGGAACCATCAATTCATGATGGCCGGTCAGCGCATATCCTTTTCCACCTTTTTGCGTTGGCCGTTTGACGACATTGGTCATCGGTCGGTAATGCGGGAGAAAATCCATATTCACGGTCGTGATCTGTTTTAAGGCTCGTCCCAGATTCCGGCCCAACGTCACGGTCTTGAGAAAGACTTCCGGCATCATGACCGCTGATCCCAAATTGATATACACGCCCCCTTCCATCTTCGACACTACTGCGGCCAGCTTGCGAAAATCCAATAACGAGCCGCCACCAATCGCCTCTCCATTTGCGTTGGGGTGCATGTGAATGATATCGGTCCCGATCGCCACATGCACCGTCACCGGAAGACCAAGTTGCGCACCGGCCGCCAGTAAACTCCATCGCCGATGTGGAAATTGCTTGGGATGCTTCAGGAGATACCGGCCGACCCCTTCTCCAATGCCCAAACCCTCTTGCCATCCTTGTACAATCGCCTCATTTAAAATGCGTCCCGTGTCTTCCGCCATGCCAAATCGTCCGGAATCAATTTCGGCTTCAACCTCCTCCGAGGTTTGCCCAAGATAGGCTAACTCAAAGTCGTGGATAATGACGGCCCCATTCATGGCTAGGGCGGTAATCACACCCTTTCGCATCAGGTCCACGATAATGGGATTCAGACCGACCTTGGTCGGATGGGCGCCCATGCCGAGGATCACCGGTCTTCCCCGTCGTCTGGCATCCACAATCGCCGCTACCACAGCGCGGAAAGTTTTGCCTGCTAAAATATCCGGCAGGGTTTTGAGAAAGGCTTGAAAGGTACCAGCCCGCCGCCAAGGTGAGCCAAAATCCGCCATTTTCACTTTGGAGTGACGAGTTTGAAGCGGGTAGGTACGAAGCCGGGCGAGATTCAGCTTCGGAGACGCACCGGTTGGTAATGATTTAGCCCTGGTCACCAAAAAGACGCTCTTCAATAAATTCGCACAACACGTGGCCCAGCGTAATGTGACATTCTTGAATACGTGCCGTCACCGAAGAAGGGACCCGAAAACAATAATCGACGAGATCTCCCACTTTACCCCCGGTGGCGCCCGTCCAGGCTACTGTGACAAGACCACTGTCAGTGGCGGCTTCCACACCACGGATCACGTTCAGGGAGTTCCCACTGGTGCTAATGGCAATAGCCACATCCCCCTTGCGGCCATGCGCCTTTATTTGCCGGGAGAAAATATCTGTAAAGTCGTAATCATTCGCAATGCAGGTAATTGCGGCCATATCGCAGGCCAAAGCCAGGGCAGGGAGGGGATCTCGATCGCGGCGATACCGACCGACAAATTCCGCGGCAAGATGAGAAGCATCCGTAGCACTCCCACCATTTCCAAAGAGCAGGACCTTTCGGCCTTCTCGAAATGCGCGAATCATCAATTGACCAACTTCAACCACACGCTCCGCATGTGTCCGGATAAATTCATTTTTGACATCCGCACTGGTTTCAAAAGCCTGGATAACCGCATCAATATTCATCGTGGCCGATTCTATCAGGATAGGACTCAAATTTCACACTGTTATGAAGACAAAGACAGGGGGGATCCGTTGGAAGCATGATATCCAGCCTCAGTTTTCTTGCCGGTCTCCTCGACCGATGATATAGTCGACCCATTGTGAGTGCCCATATCCCCACCAAAGCACTCCTACTTGCCATTCAATCCGATCCTACGTCCGCCATCGCCATTGTCCGACATTTAAATCCTGACATGGTGTGTTTTTTTCTGCACGAATCTCAGAAAGAGGTCGTGGAGTCCCAAATCCCTCCGGCCCTGTCCCGCATGCCCCAACGTTGGGACTGGATCTTCACCCCTTCTCCAGAAAGTTTTCCGGCGTGCCAGAAGGCCCTGGCCCAGGGGCTTGGCCCTCTGTTGACGACCTGGAAGGTGACACCGGGCGAACTGGTAATTGATATAACCAATGCAACCGTTGGTATGGCTTCTGCCATGGTGCTGACAGGATTTCCTTTTTCCAGCAAAGTGTTGTTGTTTCCCGGTCATCCTTTTCCCTCTGTTGACCAGGCTGTTGAGGAGATCACCAAACTGTTGTCGCAATCTGAAGCCTCTGCCAATCCTTGGGACGAAGAGGCGCCACGCCTGCGACAGGAGGCTTGTTACCATTTCAATCATGGCTCTTATGATGCGGCCGTGAAAGGGTTTCATACCCTGGAACATCGCATCAGCGGCGGGCTGAAACCCTTCTATCGGGCCTTGTCCGATGTCGCACAGGCCTATGGCCTCTGGGATCAACTGCTCTATCGCGCTGCCTGGGAAAAATTAAAAGGCGGGATCAAAGCCCTGGAACTGGCCTCCGTGTGGGGCGGCCCGCCAGGCATGGATCGTCTCATCCACATACTCAAAGGAAATCTCACGTTCCTTGAACGAATTGTGCTGGATTCCAAAGACATTAAACCGGCGGTGTCACTCGACTTATTAGCATGGTCCAAGCGCCGTGGAGATCGGGGACGGGATCTTGAAGCCGCCACTCATGTCCTGCTTCGAGCCTTGGAAGCCTTTGCTCAATCCAGATTGTTTACCCAGTATCACCTGAAAAGTTGGGATGTGAATCTCGAACAACTCCCTGAGGACCTGCGAGACACCTGTCGCAGGCAATATCTCAACGAAATTGATGGGAAATATCGCCTTCCTCTGCAGGCCCAATTTCAAGCGTTGGCTGCCCTCGGAGATCCCATGGGGCAACGCTTTGTCACTGATTGGTCAAAAATGAAATCGTTATTTGATGCCGCTGATCATGCGCTGCTGGGCTACGGATTTGAACCCATTAAACCTGAACGTTTCCATCAAATCTATGACCTGGTGATAAAATTAAGTGGCATAGATCCCACCGACCTTCCAGAATTTCCAACCATGAATGTATAGCGGAGGCAACCGGCCGAAATGGAAGTACGGGTCTATTTTGAAGATACAGACTGTGGGGGAGTCGTCTACTACGCCAACTATCTGAAATACTTTGAACGAGCCCGAACGCATTACCTGGATAGCCATGGCCTGTCGGTTGCCGCCTTGATACAGGAAGGAACCGAATTTCGCGTGGTACGCGCTGAACTTTCTTATCGATCGGCCGCCACCTATGGAGAGACTCTGGTGGTCGAGACAACAGTGGCGGCTGATCGACGAATTTCTCTCACGTTTTCCCATGTCATTCGGGAACGCACGTCTGAACGGATAGTCGTGGAAGGATCGGCAACACTCGTGGCAGTCAATACCAAGGGCAAAATCAAACGCCTCCCACCTCCGATCCTGGAAGCTTTGGGTCCCCCGTTAATATTCCCTTCTTCCTGAGAACGCAATCCTATGTCTCTCTCCGATTCCCGACAACCGGGAATGATTCTAACGTTTCCTCATCTGCCTTATGCGGAAGCCTGGGAGCTTCAACAATCTTTGGCAACCCAACGCATCGAGGACCGTCGGCCCGACACATTGGTATTGACCGAACACGAACCCGTCATCACCTTGGGGCGAACAACCAAACCAGAGCATTGGGAGCCTCATTGGACCGAACTGCAGGACATGGGAATCCACCTTCATCAGACCGGGCGAGGCGGATCTGTGACCTATCATGGCCCAGGACAATTGATCGGGTATCCGATCCTACAACTTCGAAATTTCTGTCCTGGTCCCAAAATCTATGTCCAGCAATTGGAGGAAGTCCTGATTCGCACCTTAGGGGAATGGGGTATTGCCGGGTGTCGTCATGAATCGTTTCGGGGAGTGTGGGTGAGAACATCTGCCACGTGCATGGAAAAAATTGCCTCCATCGGCGTACGAATATCCCGGGGAGTGACCATGCACGGATTTGCCTTAAACGTGAATGTCGATCTCCAACCGTTTACCCTATTAGCGCCATGTGGCATTGAAGGATGCACCATGATTTCCATGGCAAAGAACCTTGGGAGATCAATAGATTCGCATCGGGTGCGGACACAAATCACTCACTACTTTGGGGAGGTTTTTGGAATCACCTGGTTGGAAGAAAATGGACTCAGTTACGAGCA
This sequence comes from Nitrospirales bacterium, assembly GCA_039918695.1. Lineage (GTDB taxonomy): Bacteria > Nitrospirota > Nitrospiria > Nitrospirales > UBA8639 > Nitrospira_E. The sequence goes on from JBDSHB010000310.1 coordinate 9,751, forward strand.
AGACGGGGGACGAGAGGCAAAACATTGAGAGACGATCTCCCTCCATGGCACAAGAAGGGAAATTATTGAGAAACTCTGTATTCTGCTCT
>JBDSHB010000311.1:0-2930 GCA_039918695.1 Nitrospirales bacterium
TCCAGTTAGCCAGGGAGACTCAGGATCATGGGGGTGAGCAGTCTCAGGCTCCCTCGAAGAATAAACTTATTGGAGCTCTTCTTATGTATCTGGGATTGAAGCATGCTCAGGGGACGAACTAAATGAGTGTTAAAAAGTTCCCAGCCGCGTTCCCTGCCTTCGTGGGGCCTCCTTCGCCGAAGTCGCTACGAAGGCTGATAGCGGCTTCGCGTCTACGCGATGAAGCATTTCGACGCGCTAGCGCTCAGGCATGTCGCCTCTGGTTGTTGCTCACATGCGGCTCCGTCCAGCTCCCCCAAGTGGCTGCGGGCTTTCCTTCGAAAAGCCTCAGGACAGGACTGGAGGAGTCTTCCTTCGAAAGCTCAGGACAGGTTTTGAACACTCCCTCATTATCTTGCGGGAGGTCTCGAGCACCCACTTGCTAATGAATGGGTCAAATGTTTTGAATATTCAACAGGCCCTATATTAATCTCGATCATCCACATGTGGAGTCTTATCCTGGTGTTTCTGCCCGCTGGGTGATTTTCTTTCCTCTAAACCCTGTTTTACCCCATCAATATATTTCTGAATCGATATATCCTCAACCAGGATAACGTGGATAAAGCTCCTCCAAAGTTTTGGGCAAACGTTCGGGGTTACCGGGAAGGCTGTTTTCTTGTGGGTCCGGGCTGGATCTCAGTCAGAATGGTATGGCTTCCGGGCGGCAGGCCTTCGGATAGGATAATCCCGATGATCAGCTCTCCTTTGAGGTGTTCCTTGACTTCCCCGATGCGCCCTCGAATTTCAGCTGTTCGTTTCTCGCCGGCTTTCAATTCCCCGATCGGCATAGGAATAGGAGCAACACGTTTAAAGGCTTCGACTAATATGGGTGTGCCGCGTAGCTCCACATAGGCTGATGGGATCGTTGATCCGCTGACATTAGTGGTTTCGATTAGCAAGATTACCGCCTCGCCTCCTTCCAAAATGAGATTTCGATTGGCATCGACCAGTTTGGTTCGGAATTGGACGGAAGGGCTTATGGCAGGTTGGGGAGGCGTGGCTGTTGGCGCAGGATTCCTCATAGGAAAGGGAGAAGATGGTGTGGTACCTGCCGGTTCGGCATTGGGGGATGAATTGATCGCAACCGGTGACAATACTTGCCCCAAGCGAGGCATCACGCTGACCATTTCCTTAGCAAGCGTTTCGGCGGCATTTTCCACTGTTCCATCAATTTGTTGTGTGGCGCATGAACTGGCTGAGCTGGAGAGGGCGGGGACCCACAGGCTGACCTTCTCGTGGTAAGTCAAGGGAGTTTGGGCCAGGGGGGTGCCTTGCGGATCTTCATAGACAACAAGAAGTTTCAGATCCACAAAGGCAGTGTACCGGGGTTCTGTCGCCATTAAAGTTACTGGATCAAATAGAAATTGATTGAGATCCACGGTTACTCGATAGCCATCGGGAGGAGCGCCTTGGGCATCCCCAACCGGAGGTTCGGCTCTGACGCCATTGAACCGATTTTGGCCTATTTTGAGAAAGGTTTTGGTGATGATCTCACCCACCGGAATCGTATAGGGCAACCCGCACGCATCCACCGTCTGAGTATGGTTCACGAGGTTGGGTGCGAACGCATAGGTAATCGGGAAAGGAATTATTGGTTCTGAATGATCGTCGAAAGTCAAACGGGGAATGGAAACTTTGTCGCAGGCGAAAAGGACCGACAATACAACAGCTAATAGGCTGTATTGAAAGATTTTATTTATGAGTGGGCACACGGAGGTACCCTACCCCAAGATCTTGAAAGATGGCAACAAGATCCTGCTTTTTACTCGTAGGCGGTCTTCTACCTTGATTGAAATCGGCGGCGGGTTTTAATTGGAAAGACCCACCTACCATCATTTCCGAATACAAGACTTTGGGAACGAGAGAGAGACAAAGAGACAGCGGGAAATGGACGCGTCTCCGCATAACAGAAATGATCCAGAGTTGGAACGATGAATTCTGGAATCCGCCATGCCTCTCGCTCTCTTCGTTTTTCTTCGACACAACACCTATTTGGTTTCTCACTTTCTTGTTCTTGACGTTTCCTGATCCGAGGGAGGACAATTAATCGTTATGACGAATGTTACCTTAACCGTTGGAGGCTTCACCATGTGGCGTCACATCTGGTTGATTGTCGGGTTGCTGTGTTCGTTTTCTTCTTTTGGCTGTTCGTTGGACAATACTCCAAAACGTCTGGGGGCTTACCTCCCTCAACCCTCCGCTCAGGAAGGAGTCGTGACAAAAACGGCGCTTCCACCCGAAGGCGTGACCAGTATCCTGGTGGTTCTGAACGATTCGGGATTTGAAAAGTCGGCTCCCGAGCTTCGCCGTGGGACGCTGGAAAATCTCGGGGAACATTTGAAAACGGAAATTCAGAAACAAGTGCCGATTCAAATCACTTCCGTCGTATATCCTGAGGATTCGAAGCCCAATGGCTCTGCTGACCAATTCATTCAATTGGCAAAGGAGCAGAACGCTCCTTATCTTCTGTTGGCGGTATTGTCCAGTTCAGAGTGGGAAGTATTTGCTAAACTTTCGTTGCAGGGCAACGAAGGTGGTGGGCTGCGCAGTATGGGTCTCCCGGGCTATCGGGCCGAAAATTACGCTCGGGTTGAATTAGCGTTGCTTGATGGCCAAACCGGCCGACCGGTGGTCTCCACGGACGGTCAAGCGTGGGCCTCCCTTGAGCGATTGAATGTCCCGCTTGAATCTAATGTATATCCCGTTGTCCGAAGGTATCAGAACCAACCACCTATTTACCCCAATTCAGAGAGTGAGGAGTACGAGACTCTTCGCTGGGTTTCCGGGCAGGACGCCATTGCCCAAGCGGTCATGCACTTAGAAATCTTATGGAAGAAGAGTCAGGCGACTTCCTGATCCCGATGATTCTTGTCAGAATATGGTTCATAGGT
>JBDSHB010000312.1:0-4113 GCA_039918695.1 Nitrospirales bacterium
GCGGGTTTTTTCGCTTTCCTGTTAGAGTTTCCCTTCTTCACCAGTCTTACAGATGTTGAAATGTGGATAGGCTTGCACCTCTGCTTGGGAAGAGCACATGGTCCCATTTCCTCTGTCCCGCACGTTCTTGAATTCCTCAATTAGCCGCTGGTTGCATGTCCTGGTCGCCTTGTTTCTTGGCGGACTGCTCGGGATGGTCGCGTTGACGATTTCAGGAATCCGGGATCAGGAAATTGCTCACAAAGCAGATCAGGCAAGCCAACAGAAACCTGGAAAAGGAAGTCCTTGAGCGCAAACAATCCGAACAGATCCTCCGTGAAAGCGAACAACGGCATGCTCGAGTCCTCGATTCAGCTATAGATGCGATCCTGACCATCGATCAAGAGCGCTGCATCACATCCATTACCGTCCTCCCTTCATACTCCCAGCCGGCATAGTATCGGGTGATCTTCCAGGCTCCTCTGTGAACCGGGCAGCCGGCACAACATTTCACATATCGGCCCTGGAGGCCAAAGGGAAACTTTGGAGCGATTCCTGACTCCACGATCGTGGCAAATCCTCAATCACCATATCCAGGCTCATCATTCAATCTCCCAGGTGGAAAGCTATATCTGGGAACAAGAAGGCTTCATGGCTAAACGGACGACAGGTGAGGAGTTCCCGGTTGAGGGCGACCCCTTCCCCCGGGCGAATATCTCCGGACACAACAGTTATACCTTCGTCATGCGGGATTTGAGCGTGCGTCATCGACATGTGTATCTAAAGAAATTGTGGCGGGGTGTGCGTCTTGAGGAAGGAAACCCAGTGACGTTGGAATTTGATGAGAACAACTTCATGATCGAAATTCGCCGGGGGTCATGACAGGAGGCTTTTCCCAGAGTATATTTTTCACGACACGGGAACTCCCTTTGCGACATCAAGAGGGGAGGAAAGAAAGGAGGAGGTCATCTCACCCACGTCCCGGTTCGTGAAGGAATACACCCAGACAGGAGCCGTATGTGCATTGAATCCCTTGTGGGTGATGGTCTCGCTCGTGTGGAACATGATGTTGGGTTGAGCACTCCCACCAGTGTAGCTCAACATCGGCACTCCGCAGGTGGGGCCTCATCCCGCCCTTGGTGGTCAAGGGACGGGACGGGTTACCCTTCCGTCCCTGGGAATTTCTGTTAATCGGTTCCTTCCCTCCGGGGCTCGAGAGAAGTCGTGAGTGAAGACGCGTGAAGAGGAGCTTAAGAGGTAATATACCGCTCAAGTTGGCGAATCAGTTCTTCCTTCTCCTCAAGCAACAGTACGACCAGGTCTCGCACCGAGACAATTCCGATAAATTCCTCGCCATCCTACACTAAAAGGTGCCGGCAATGGTGTTCCCTCATAAGATCCAATCAGTGGTTGGCATCGACAGATGGACTGACCTTTAAAGGTTTGAGAGTGATCGTATCCTTAATTTTGACCTTCTCGGGATCTTTTCCCTTCCCCATCACATGTTGAATCATGTCGCGTTCCGTCAACAGGCCACTGATTCCTGTCGAATTTGTGACAACGAGGGATCCAATAAACTCCTCGGTCATGAGTTTGGCCGCCTCGAAAACCGATCGATTCTCACTGATCGTGACCACTCGCCTGACGATGCTTAAGTTAATATTCATGATTCGTCCTCCTCTCATTCACTCGCTCGGATTATGACTCGTGCATGATCGCATGTTCTCGTATCCCCCTTTAGTCTCATGACAACGGTTTTCTCTTCAGACTCAATCTGTATAGTGAAGACCCGAATGCGCATTGAAACACCAGGTATTGAACCTCTCCGTTGGGCTTGGCAACCGGCGCATTGGTGATTTCAAGAAATCTCATTGGCCATTGGAATATCCCACTCACAGGGTTGTGTTCTTCAATTCCCCGTGACTCCCACTTCCAGATGGAAATTGGTCACTTTCGGGTGGACCAAGTCGGCAAAATCCTGATACCGGAGCTTCATCACCCTTAAATGATTTCCGGCTTGGAAGACGATCTCCTCATCCTCCGTGAGCGATTGGTCAACAAACACCTCCAGGCCATAGAGATTCCCAAATGGGGGCATGGCACCCACACCACAGTCAGGAAACAATTCCTGAAATTCCCCTTCTGTGGCCAGCCGCACGTGTTCCCCTTCCAGCACATCAGTGAGGCGTTCAAAATCCACTTTGTGATTGGAGGGTAACACCGCCATCACAAATCGTTCGTCCGTCTTGACGATCACGACCTTGGCTAACATCTTTCCGGAGATATGGAGTGTATGAGCAATCTCTGAAGCGGTATAGGCTTCTTGATGTCGTATTAACTGATAAGAAATTTGGTGTTCATCGAGATAGTCCTGCAATCGCTTTAAAATTGGCATGGCGACCTCCTTGGTGTGAACCCGCCGGTGTCCATCAATGGTCTAAGCGGAAACCATGAAACCTCCTTTCTCCTCCAAGAAAATTCTCCTTCAAGAAATTGTGCCTCAATCCCAAAAAATGAGCAAGTGGAAAATCTCTGTCACAAAAAAGGCTAACAAAGAGAGAACTCCAATTTTTATTTGAGGGAAATTCCCGACCTTTGATGAGGAATTGTCGGATTTTTTTTCAGCAACCGTCTATGAACTGCTATCGATAGGGAGAAGAGCTCTGCTTTCATGGATACCTAAAGAATATCGCGAGTTTCTTGACATTTTCCCTGCCCTGTTTAAGAATCCCCCACATTGAGATCAGCTTCTTTGTGTGCCTTTGGAACTCCTGAGTGATGAAGAGTGCCCAGCCACGGAATGAACAATTGTCACACAAGAACAATACCGTTACCGCTCTTTCCAAAATGTGATGCCAAAGGGGATGAAGGGGCATGGCTCAAGTCTGGAATTCTCACAGCCGCGAATGGCCAAATGGGCCTCCGGCCCGCCACTCAGCCGCGAACTCGGTTAGGCCAACCTCTATAGCCTCTATAGTTAGACCCATAAACCAATCAACCATCTCAAAAGGAATGCACCCATGAATCCAAACAAAGCCCTTTGGGAAAAAGGCGACTTTACGCGCATTGCCGAAAGTATGCGAGAAAGCGGAGAGGCACTCGTTCAGCGACTCGCCATCACAAAAGGGCTCAAGGTTCTGGACCTCGGATGTGGCGATGGCACGACGGCATTGCCGGCGGCGAAACTCGGAGCGGAGGTGGTGGGCGTCGATATCGCCAGGAATCTGGTTGAGGCTGGGAACAAGCGGGCCAGGGAGCATGGTCTCAGCAATTGCATGATTCAAGAGGGCGATGCGTCCAAACTGCACCAGTTGGCGGATCAGACGTTTGACCTCGTCGTGCGTATCTTCGGGGCGATGTTTGCGTCGAATCCGTTGGAGGTGGCCAAGGAGACAGTACGGGTGACCAGGCCAGGCGGTCGGATCGTGATGGGCAACTGGATTCCCAACGATCCGACATTGGTGGCGCAGATTTTGAGGATCAGCTCCAGCTACATGCCGCCACCGCCGGAAGGCTTCGTCAGCCGGATAATGTGGGGGATAGAATCCCACGTGATTGAGCGATTTGCCGGTGCGGGAATTCCGGCCGAGAAGATATCCTTTGCGCGCGACACGTTTACGTTTAACTATTCGGGCGCACCCTCGGCATTCGTGGAGGCATTCAGGAAATACTACGGGCCAACCATGCATGCATTTGAAGCCGCAGAAAAAAAACGGTCCAGCCGCTGACCTGCAGAAGGAATTGGAAGAATTGTTCAACAGTCAAAACACAAGCACACGCAAGGATTCCACGTCGATTCCGTCAACGTTCTTGCGCGTGACTGTGCCGCTCTGAAAAGGTCGCGCAGGAGAACGAAAGAAATGGTGATTAAAGTCTAACACGTCGCTCCACCCGATCTCCTGAGTCGGCGGGTGAACTTAAACGTGCAGCTAATCACAGTCGGCGGACGGGATGCTGCCGGGGTGCTGACGGGGTTAAAAGGGGCCGTGGCACTCGACATAGGACAGAGGGTAATTGATTCTAGTCTTTCCAAATATTTTCCGACATGTTCGAGCCCATCATTCTCCTAACTGGCATGATTGGCAGGTACGAGTGTTGCCTGGTTTTGCCCCGGCAGGCGAGGTCTCCTTCGGC
>JBDSHB010000313.1:0-2780 GCA_039918695.1 Nitrospirales bacterium
CATTATTCTGTCGAGTTATACCACTCTCGATGATGTGACCGGCCCACTGGAAGAACAAGGCGCCTTTGCCTATCTGCATAAACCGATTAATCGTTCCGAAATTAGGACCACCGTACGTCAAGCGCTCAAGGCTTATGCCCTGGCCCAAAAAATGGAACGTGCCCGTCACGCCTTATATGAAAGCGAGATCCGCTTTCAAGCCGTCTTTCAGGCAGCCATTGATGCCATTGTATTAGCCGATCACACGGGCCGCATCATGTCGTGGAATAAGGCTGCTGAATCAATGTTCGAATATTCGGCAGAGGAAATGTTTGGAAAACCACTGACCCTGATCATGCCCAGTCGGTATTGGGAAGCTCACACCAAAGGCATGAAACGATTGCAGACAACAGGCGAATCTCACGTCATCGGCAAAACGGTCACACTCCATGGATTAAGGAAAAGCGGGGAGGAGTTCCCCATCGAACTCTCTTTGAATTCCTGGACGACAGGGACGCATCCTTCCTATTCCGGATTTATTCGAGACCTCTCGTTGCGAGAATCAAAAAAGGAAAGTGCTATGCAGTAACAGAACAGATGAGACCCAGGGGTATGGCTCTTTGTTTTCGGACCGGTGAGGTAAAGAGATTCGTCTGCACAAGCATGGACTGAATAAGAGCACCCCCAAACGGGAAAAGAGGTTCGTCCCGAGCATCAGATAATTCCTGCCGTGAAATCTTTCCAACATGACTCAGGCTCTTGGTCGTGGGAACACCACCTGGAGATTCGAATTTAGTCGTTCATCGCCATTACCAATGGGAATCCTTTGGTTCACCTGTCCAGACATTAGAAAAAGAGACGCGATCCTTCTTGGGGAAACACACCTTTTTTTGTCGTAGATTTTCCTCACACTCAGGTTCGCTGAGAACCGCTTGGGCCTGTTAATTCCCACCGGCAAGATTTCCACAGGATCGAAAAATTAAAATTCAGTTGGATTTTAATTTAGCAAGGGCTGGCTCAAGCCTAGGAAGATCTTCATTCAAAAATCTCAGATCGGTTGAGAATATGTCGTACTTGTTTAACTCAGGCAATGGAACGAAACGTATATCGTTGATTTCAGGTGAGCGGGGGCGTATGTGCCCGGAACTCAGTCTCGCACGGAAGATTGCGAAACCGTCCTGCGGAGCACAGCGGAAGTAAAAGTGCAATCGAAAGGGGCCCGGTTCTTCCGGAACATAGGGAATAGCATCAATTCTAAGGAGACTGTTCACCCTAATGGCGATACCGAGTTCCTCGAACATTTCCTTGCAAAGAGCTGCCTGAATAACATCGTTAGGCGATGGAGTATTGCTAGGTCTGGTCGGGTCTCCAGGCGTCGATTCGAGGGACCCACCAGGAAGACCCCATGCTCCTTTAGGCCTGTAACTGTGTTCAACCAAGAGTACCTCCGGAGAGGACGCATTTTCGTCGATCATGACGGCTATTGCCCCGACTACCCAGCTTTTGGCGAGCAACCCTTTAAAAAATCCTGCCACCCGCGGGGGAAACCGCCTCCAAATATAAAGGGCAAGACGATGAAGGTTCGGGTGATGCTCAATAAACCGTGTTATCCATGCGAACATATCTTTTTACCTTTTCTATGAACAGCCAAGCCAGCAAGGGGATTTCGCAAATGGTTAAAAAAGGCCGTTGAAATTATATTGAGCTTCCTTCCTTTTGTCTTATCACTATGCCTGGTGTCAATAACCCCAATACACTGTATAAAATCCTCCAAGGCAAAATGAATCATCAATTTTGAATCAGAAATCACCCTTTGCTTTTGTCACCTCGATTCGATTCACCATAGCTATCGGCTTACGCCACACACCGTCGCGGCTTAATGGCTTTCCGAAAGGACAGCTTCTCGGCAACAGTCTTCGCTGGGCTATTGAGTAGATTATTGCCGCTGATGGGACCTTTGGCACAAAAAAAATAAGTCCCATATCTGGTCGAAATTTCCCTATTCTTTTGATTCGTGTTTTATACGCTCACGTGCAACAGGTTGAGAGGGTTCAATATTGGAAGGATCCCCTAGCTGAGGCAAACCTTTCAGGGCGAGGCCTAGAACATTTTCTTTTGTGCGTGAAGCGACTACCTATTTTTTCTGTACCAGGTCTCGGCTCATCCTGAAATTGGAATGCTCATTCTGGGCGACGCCACCATACCCAAAAGGGTGAATCAGGAAAAGAAAACTCGCGTGCCGGGTTGTAGACCGGCAGATGCTTAACGCGCTAGTTGCGAATGTGCCGTAAAATTAATTCTTGAGCATCGAATTGTCACCACGACCATTGGGTATGCTCGACTCAAGCCGAACTGCTAAAGAGGCAATCAATTAAGGAAGTTTGTCAGAAATCTGGACCAAATCCTGGACAAGGGAGTCAGACAAGCCAATAGAGGAAACTGAAGAAGTGAGTGAATTGTTTGAAAGGAAAGATGAGATTGAATGGCTGGGGCTAGTGGACGATTTTAGAATTTTTCGGCTTGAGAGACCTGCCCAAGAATTCTTTGAATTCCTAGCTGCTTAGTACAAAATTTTATCAAATTCCAGGATACCCTAATTGGGTATTGTCAACTTAATAAAAATTAGACCCTGAGCAGGCAATTCACTGAGCTGTAACCCATTGATTTGTCAGGAATCAGATTCCGGGCTCCACGCATGGATTAATCCCAATTCGGCTTAAGTTGACAATTTGGTTTTTAGTTTAAATTCCGGTGGACTTTGACTTGTCTATTCGTACAGTACACCACCATTTCGTAGCTTT
>JBDSHB010000314.1:0-3984 GCA_039918695.1 Nitrospirales bacterium
GCCCCTGGCCTGCACCAGCCAGTGAGCCGAATCGTTGCCGACCGTCGAGACCTGGTATTGAGCCACCGCGTTACCCACGAAACACAATCGCCGGTTCAAGTTTGGCCAATTTTCGAATGCTAATCACGCTCGAAACACTACAGATCAACAGGAGCGCCACGGCCACTCCCACGAGAAGAGGCCATGTTTCTTTAAAGGGCAGCCGCCCTCCGCCTGCAGCGGTCAATCCAAACAGCGTGGCCAATCCCACACCGACTCCATATCCAATGGATCCGACGGTAAAACTTTGCAGGAGGATCATCCGCGCCAGCATACCCGTGCTGGCTCCAATCGCTTTCAGCGCGCCAAACTGCGGCAAATTCTCGACCGTAAACAGATAAAAGGTTTGTCCTGAAATCGCCATCCCCACAATAAACCCTAATAAGACGGTGGTGCCAAAATTCACCCCGATACCGGTGTTTTGTAGAATCCATCGAATGGTTTTCCATCCAAACTGGTCTCCGGTAAATGCTCCCAACCCGGTTTGCTCATGAATTCGCCTGGCTAATTCTTCGGGATCGACTCCACTCACAGGACTGGCAAGGACATACGACAATTTCCGCCGTTCTTCGGGTGTCACACTCAAGGCTCGCTCGTAGGTGGTGTAAACGAAGGGAAAGTTTTGAAAACTTTTTTGGGTCTGCACGATTGCCACAACCCTGACACGGTGATCATTAATTTCAAACGTGGTGCCAAGATGGATGTTCTCGGGCCCACCTAATCGTTCCACCCCTAATTGATCGATCGCAACCGCGTCAGGAGACCGCAACTCTTCAATATTGCCCTCCAATACCTTGCCGGGTCGACCGATTAAGGTACTGGATTCAATCCCTACCAAGGCAATTTGTTCATAATTCCCATCCCGCAGCCTCGCGCGCTGGACGCCCTTATAGAGGGGAACCGCCCACTCCACCCCAGAAACACTTCGAACCACATTCACCGTCGTATCGGCCAGCGGTTTAATCTCTTCGACTTGATTGATATGGGAATCGGTGACCCACACAGGTGCATTCACATTGGTGATGCCCGATTGCGACCAGGTCATCAACCCCCAGAAAATGGATCCCTGCTGAACAATGAGCATCGTGGAAAACGTGAGCCCTGCCAGCAACATGAGGTATTTGGGTCGATCGCCAAACAACATTTTCAACGCAACGTAATTCATACTTTCCGTGCCGTCCGCTTCCGGGGTTTTTTTGTTTGATTTGACATGCGGGCGGCTCCTTTCGGTGAAGGAATTTTGAGTCCGTTCATCATGATGTTCACAAAGGTTCGGGAAATGTCTTCAGCTGTCTGAGGGAGTTGGGCATGAAATAAGACCGTCAACAACCGATGATAAATGAGCATGCCCATAAAGGCCCGTGCCGCGATGAGGGGCTGAACCGCCTGAAAGGCGCCATCGTCTATGCGCTGTTGAATATACGCGGCCAAAAAATCGTAAAATAACCGTATGTGATTGTGGAAAAACATATCCGACATCTCATGGTTTTCGAGGGCGCTAAACAAAATCAGCCGCATCAAATCGGAATCCGGGGCCCCTCCGACAACCGTCCGGGCAATCACGGAAAACACCTCAACATCCTTTTGTTGCCCAGCGAGACTTTTTACTTTAGAGAGTAATCCCGGCACGGGAGATTCCTCCGTAAGAATGGCCGCATACAAATCCTCTTTACTGGGAAAATGTTTAAAAATAAGGGCTTCGCTGACTCCTGCCCTGTGGGCAATCTCCCGGGTCTTGGTCCCGCTAAACCCTTTTTTGGCAAATAAGGAGGCCGCCGACTGAATGATTTTGGCCTTCCGCACCGGACCGGATATTCGTTTCTGTACTAATGGCATCTTCACCTTCCAATATAGTAAGTATTCACTTACCATGCTAAGATCTGGCCAGAAACCTGTCAAGGAATCTGGGGAATCTGGATCATTTGCAATTCTGGCGGGAACGGTTGAAAATTCGTCAATCTTACACAGCCCATCCTGATTCATCACCGTCATCAATACTCAGTATGCTCTGAGATGTTCAGACGGACAGTACGGAGCTCACGCCTCGCATGATGAGCACGAGAGTTGATTGCCAAGACAGGTGCAGGTTTTCGTTTTCGCTCATGAATGGCTTTTTGACTCCATACTGCATGGCACAACCGGTAGTTCGTACCAATCAGGTTGACTCAACGGAAAACATGCGTATCTTGTTGGGAAGAAAAAAGTATAATGTTGCTATATACCTGAAGGATGGTAACGACAAAAATGGATACTCCCCCAGTAGCCGAGACCACACTCATCGTTTCCCTCCCGCTCGTCCCTGTTAAACGAACGGTCCTGTTTCCCGATACCCTTGTTCCCTTCACGATTGGCCGACCCCGGTCGATCGCGGCCGTGGAAGCGGCGATGAACTCGGAAGACAAAGCGTTGGTGTTCGCCACCCAGCGTGACTCTGAAAAGGACGAACCTGAGTTCGATGACCTGTATCGCATTGGCACAAAAGCCGTCATCAAGCAAATGGGCAAAACTCCTGACGGCCATCTCCAGGTTCTCGCGCAGGGCATCGAACGCGTTGTTCTACTCAAGAAGGAACAAGCCGAACCCCATATGATCGTTCGGTCCCGGAAACTCGCTCTCTCTCTTGAATCAGACCTGGAACTGGAAGCCTTGCATCGTGAACTGGTGGAACTCATTGGCCAATTACCGGAATTATTGACGACCCAAGGCGTGGTGGAATTGGTGGCGGTGCTTCGAGGAGAAAAAAATCCCCTTTCGGTGGCCTATCGTCTCGTATCCCTCCTCAACCTCAATGTGGAACGATTACAGGGGCTTCTGGAGCAATCTGATGCCAAGGAAGTGCTTCGTCAGGTCTACGGCGCGTTGGCACATGAACTCCACATCCTCAAAATTCGCCATGAAATCGCGAGCCAGGCCCAGGCGGAAATTGGAAAATCCCAACGGGAGTATTTCCTGCGACAACAGTTAAAAGAAATTCAACAAGAACTCGGAGACTTGGAGACCCAACCCGAAGATGGGGAAGTGGGAGAATTAAAAGCCCGTATCGAGAAGGCCGACCTTCCTGACATCGTAAAAACGGAAGCCACCAGAGAACTGAAACGCCTGGTCAAGCTACCTCCCGCCTCTCCGGATCATCAAGTCATTCGCAGCTATTTGGAGTTGGTTCTGGAATTACCCTGGAACACCCTCACAGAAGACCACCTGGATTTGACTCATGTTCGGACGATTTTAGATGAAGATCATTACGGCATTCAGGATGTCAAAGAACGCATTCTTGAGCACCTGGCGGTGTTGAAGTTGAATCCGTCTGCGAAGGCTCCCATCCTGTGTTTGGTGGGACCTCCGGGAGTGGGGAAAACCAGCTTGGGGCAATCCATTGCCCGCGCCCTGGAAAGAAAGTTTGAACGCCTGAGCTTAGGGGGTCTCCATGATGAAGCTGAATTGCGTGGGCATCGCCGTACCTATGTCGGCGCCATGCCCGGCCGGCTGATTCAAGCTCTCCGGCGTGCAGGAGCAAAAAATCCGATCTTGATGCTGGACGAGGTTGATAAGGTCGGACAGGATTTTCGAGGAGATCCCTCCTCAGCCTTGCTGGAAATTCTGGACCCCGAGCAGAATCATACCTTCCGCGACAATTACCTAGATTTGCCCTTTGATCTATCCAAAGTGATGTTCATCACCACGGCCAACTCCCTGGACACCATCTCCCGTCCTCTTTTGGATCGCATGGAGATCATTCGCCTGGGAGGTTACAGTCATCAGGAAAAACTAGAAATTGCCAATCGCTATTTGTGGCCTCGTCGCTTGAGGGAAGCCGGACTGGAGTCAAAACCTCTGACGTTAGGGGATCAAGTGATTCCCCATATCATCAAACGGTATACCCGTGAAGCCGGCGTTCGCCAATTGGAGCAGATGTTGGGACGGCTAACCCGCAAAGTAGCATTGAGG
>JBDSHB010000315.1:0-3987 GCA_039918695.1 Nitrospirales bacterium
CTCAATCCTTACATCAACTTTCACCGGCCTTGCTTTTTTCCGGTGGTGAGCAGGGGCGTCAAGGGTAAAGCACGGACTCGTTACCCCTCCGAGGCCATGATGACCCCCTAAGACAAATTCAAATCACTCCCCAAGCCCGAGCAATCCCTGAAGCCAGGAAGGACGCTGCAACAACTCGATGACAGGGCCACTGCCATCAGCGATAATGAGGCGGCCAAACACCTGAATGCGGCCAAACCCACACTCTATCAAACCATCTTTGAACAGAAACATCGGACGGCTTGATGAATCAGCCTGGTGGGAGGTCTCGACTCCCAGCTTTCAGTATCATTTATGGATTAGAAAATACTGAGAAGACGTCTCATTCCAGAGGTCTGGGCGTCAGAGATCTTAGCTTTGGCCCAGACCAGTTTGTATTCCACCATAGCGGTTGGCGATATGGGCAAATAACGGGAATGGTCGTGTTTAGGTATTGTCCCCTTCCATATGGTTGCCGGAGTTCTGCCGTGGCTTCGTGGTGTGGTGAACTTATCTTGTAGGAAAATGCATTTTCGTCCTGTATTGCATTAAAGGGTCTGGTGGACGAGGTGGACGTGTCGATGGCTTTTGATTTTTGCGGATTCCCTCATGGCGGCTAGTGCTTGGGAGGTGATTGCAGATCCGCAATTCGTACAGCACCAAAAGGCTCCAGTTGGTGCAAGTGTACTGTTCTGGCATTGAGGACAGCGTTGGAATGACATTGGTGATTCCTTTCTTAAATTGAATGGTGTGAAAAGCCAGCATCAAAGTAAGTAGGGGACCCAGGAGTGCGGATGGGTCCCCCACTAGCTTGGAGAGGGGAAGAGTCCTCTCCGGGATAGGCCGGCAGTTCCGTTACTGGAGATCTCCAGGTACATGAATATTGAGGCCGTTTAACAAAAACATGTTTGGGTGGTTTGGTCATTTGTCCTTCTTCATCCCAGATCTACCACGAGGCTCCGAGGGTATTCCGAAACGTCCTCTGAGTGATTGGGGAGCGGTTGAAGATTGAAAGGCAATGGAGAGGTGTTGGTTTGGGGCGTTGAGAAAATCATCCTTCCTGTGTTGGTTTGCATGAATCGGGTAACCACCACCTCAATGGCTTGACCGACCAGAGTGGCACCGTGGTCCACGACGACCATCGTGCCATCATCTAAATGTGCAATCCCCTGCCCTTGCCCCTGCCCCTCCTTGTGAATGAAGACCCGAATCGTTTCCCCAGGCAATACCAAAGGGCGTAATTGGTACGTTAATTCGTTCACATTGAGGGAGAACACACCTTGAAGTAATGCGACTTTTGCCAGATTCCAATCGTTGGTCACGATCTTGGCTTCGCGGTTTTTGGCTATGGCGATGAGTTGATGGTCAACCGCTGATATGTCGGGTTCCCAATCCTCGATTATCACCACGTCCATATTTGGCAGCTGCTGCAGTTGGGATAAGATATCCAAGCCACGCTTCCCCTTAATTCGTTTAGAGAGGTGAGCGGAGTCGGCTAATGCTTGGAGTTCATGAAGAATACTTTTGGGAACCAGGAAAGGACCTTCCAAAAATCCTGTGGTGCAGAGTGAAAGTATTCGGCCATCGATAATGGCGCTAGAATCCAGCAATTTTTGAACGGTGTTCGATGGGGTCAGCGAAGTGTGGGGAGAGGAATCTTTTGGTAGTTCCTCGATTGGGGCCGGCGACAGTGTGTTGGAGGTGTGAATACCGAGAATCACCCCGATGTAGGGACAGAGAAGAAACACAGGGAGTCCGATCCACGAGGTAAGGGAAGACATCTGGAGGAGACCTGTTCCCATTCCCATGATCGATAAAAAACCGATCCCTGCCAGGGCGACGATGAGGCCTATGCTACCACCAATCAAGGTGGAGCGGTGGCATGCCATGAGTTGTCGTTCTATCCACAGGGCTACGCAGCCGATTGCCAAGCCGGTGGCTCCTAACAGAACGATGTCTGGGATGACATCGGTCCATTGAGAGGGAGCATGTCCAAGACCAGCATATATCCCCACCATGAGACACAACATGAGATACAGCCATTGGTGAATGGAAAGGAATGGAGTTCTCGAAACAACGGGTAACGTGGAGGCTGGCGCGATCATCATAAAGTATTTCCTTCAAAGGTTGTTGCAGAATTCGTTTGATGGTGGAGGAGATTTAGCCCGTTGGAGCCTCAAGTGGTGAACAATGAGCCAGGAAATGGTCGAAGGTGAGCCTGGACTTGGGAACAGCTTGCGCTGATCTCTGGCAGAAATCACTTTCTGCCACCTCAAGCACTGTGGTGATACCTCGGAGGTTCAGATCATGGAATAGGCGAAATTGTAGGCAGCAACGATGGTCAAAAAATAATGTTTCGCATCGATGGGGTGGTAAAGAGGCGGTGAGGTGCAGGGAACGTTTCAATCGATTGAGAGGATCAGTCAAAAATGGAAGACCAAAGTCCTGAGGAGGACGACACCAAGAATGCCCAAGCAAGGCGTTGTCAGCTATTAAGACCGCGAGCACGGCCCCACCTGCATGAAACCGGTTGACTTGTTGTTCTAGCAACCAGGCATCGGTTTCAGTAAAGGCAGGCATGTAACACAACACAAATTGGGTGCCCTGAAACGCTGTCAGGGGAAGGTACTGCCATCTTCCCTTTAACAGGCAGGGGGTTTTCCATATTGGTGCGCGCGTTCCGATCTTCATGCTGTTCCCTCCTTGGTATTCAGTAAAAAATCTTCCGGGTTTGAGCAAACCATTCATTAGATATGTTGCGTCCGAACATCTGTGTTATACGTGTTGGTGTGTGCAGGATAACTACGCTTATTTAATGATTTTGAAACTTATTATCATTATCATATTAAAATAAATAAATCTTGTCAACTCTGAGAACTGTTCTGTTGCTTTGCAGGTGTTGGACGGGTTTCAAGGAGGCATGGTTTTCCTAAGGATGGGAAGTAATTCGCGTGGGATAGGGAAGCGAAAGGAATGGAATTGAACACTCCTTAGATGAATGGGAGATGCCATTGAATGATTCTCAGACGAGCTCCTTTCCCGCTAATGGACGAACCGGAGTTTGGAGGCTTTCACACAAGATGAGTCATTTAAAAGAACAAGCCCACGGGGAGTTAATCACCGTGGGCTTGAGAGGACATCCAACTATTCAAGAATGTTCGTATAGGCTCTGCCAGAGAGCCAATCTTGTCCGTTTATTCGTAGTCTTCATTTAAGGATCGTAAGAAAGCCGTTAAGGCCGGGATGTCCTCTGGGAGTAAGACGATGTCTTTGAGCTGGGAATCACCATTGCGAAGTTTTCCTTTTCGCGCTAAATCCGAATTTGTAATATACCCTTGAATCACCCCTTCCAGCGTATCGGTAATACCGGTATGACTATAGGGAGCTGAATGCCCTAAATCGCGAAGGCCTGGCGTTTTGAAGGCGCCAAGTGCTTTTGGGAGGAGCCAGTCCGGTCGACAGGACTGGAAGCCCCGAAACACGCCAAAGTGCTCTTTAAGGGCGTCATCACAGAGAGTGGACCAAGTGGCCAGTTGAGATCCGGGGAAGTCGGGATTCCAGAAAATGTTCCAAATGCCCAGATCGGTCCGTTGGGGGTTGTCTAGCGAGGGGATAGCGCGGAATGGTTCTTGAGCATGAGGGTGTTTTCCCGTGGCAGGCAGGTAGGCTTCGATATTTCCATTTCGTTCCTCTAATCCTGGAATTTGAAGCATGGAAAACGATTCGGGGCCATGAATGCGTTCATACTCGGTTTGGGCAATTCCAGTATTGTGAAATCTAAAATCGGTGAAATTCGGTGGAGTATGACATGCAATGCAATTCCCAATTCCTCCCTGTGCTTGGTCACTGGGGCGAATCTGTTGGCCTCTATGACGATGCTTGTGTCGAACCTGTTGGGTGAAAAATATTTTCAGCCCTTTTAATTCCTCAGGCCCAAAGGTGAATGGTTGGTTATGAAACTGAAACTTG
>JBDSHB010000316.1:0-3287 GCA_039918695.1 Nitrospirales bacterium
TGTTGTCGGCGGTGAATGATGTGACCGAAGTGGTTGTGGCAACCAAGGAGCAGACCGTGACGCTGGTGCGGGAGGAAAAGACGTGGGGGGTGAAGGAGAAAGCAGGGTATCGCGGTGATGTGGAGAAAGTAAAACAGACTCTCATCGGGATGGCGGAGTTGCGGATCCTTGAACCGAAAACCAAGAACTCGGAGTTATACGACCGACTGGGGTTACAGGACAAAGAGGAAGAAGGGTCGCTCTCGACAACCCTGACGGTGAAAACACCGAATAATCCTGAGGCGGCATTGGTGATTGTGGGTAATCAACGTCCTGCCAAGGGGAATCCACGGATGAGTGAAATCTATGTGCGGAAACCAGGAGATCCCCAAACCTGGCTGACTATAGGGAATTTGCCGTTGGAAAAAGTGGCGGGAGAATGGCTGGACAAGGAAATAACGGCGCTGACGACCAAACGTGTGCATCGTGTGACGGTCACGCATCCTGGAGGGGAAGCCCTGCTCGTCTCAAAAGACAAACCCGAGGATCTTGATTTTCAATTGGATTCCATCCCTGCAGGTTTCAAAGTAGCTTCCCAGTTTAATGTAAATAATGTGGTGGGAACTCTTGTGCAGCTTTCGTTAGAAGATGTCAAAAAAGAACAAGAGGTGAATTTTCAGGGTCACACCGGAGTCAGTGCTGTGTTGGAAACCTTTGACGGACTCAGGCTTCATGTACAAACGGCCAAACAGGAGGACAAAGTTTTTGGAAAATTTTCTTCGGAATTTGATCCGAATCTGGTCAAATCTGTCGATGCCATTCCTTCCCCGGAAAATGGGGGAACGGTCCCAGCCCAGGATTCTGCTCAAGACGAAAAGGCCACTAAATCTCAGGAAGAGAAGCCAACAATAGAAAAACAGGGAGAGCCTTCTCCAAAAGAAGACTCGGTATTAAAGAAGCCGGAAGAGGTTCAAAAAGAAGTTGAGGCGTTCAATCAGCGTGTGCAGGGGTGGGCGTATGAATTGCCGACGTTTCGGGTCGAAAATTTTTCGAAAACCAAGAAAGATTTTCTTGGAACCATTCCTTAAACTAGACCATTCAGGATCGTATGTGAGGTGATGAGGCGTTCCTTCAGGTTCGAGGCCGCCTCAAGGGTAAGTCGACTTATCCGCATCCTTTAAGGGAAGAGCTGTCAACGCGTCCAGTAATTCCTGATACACCTGCATCAGGCGGGAATCCTCAAGCCGGTAGGCAAACGACAGCAGGATCAAGCCTCCTGCCAGCACCAATAAGCCCAAGGCGGTTATCCCGACCACCCAAAAAATTCCCCCAATTGTGCTCATCCCTCCATCAAGAATAAACAGTACGACAAACGTGAGGGTGCCCCCAATGACAAAGAGGAGCCATAACAGGGTGAGAATAGCTGACGACCAGGGAATACGCTTGGATAAATGAAGCAGGAGTTGGCTGCCATCTGAGCTTACGTCGATTGTCCCCTTCAATGGCCATGCGGTCCGAAAACTCAGGGAAAAGAGTTGATAATAGGGGCGGATCACGATGACCTGTCGGTCTTCGATCCATCGAGCAATCCCATGAGGCAAGGGCAGTCCGCTAGACTTGTGAAATGCATGGAAAATGGGGCTGGCTGGATGAGAATCCAGAGCTTTCCGCCTGTGGGCCAAGGGACATCCATACCGGCAGGCCCAATTTTTCAATGTGGTGAATTGAAACCAGTCGCCAATGATTAGACCAAGAAACAGCAGGATAGCAATGATTCCGGCAAACATCATAGGAGGGAGAAGATACCATAGTGTCTTCTTCTGCTAAACTCCTGTTTTTGCATTGACTTCTCGACCACCCCTCCTCTACTATCGACTCGCGGGGTGGAGCAGCCTGGTAGCTCGTTGGGCTCATAACCCAAAGGTCGAGGGTTCAAATCCCTCCCCCGCAACCACATCGGTATCCCATCAAAGAACTCACTGATTTCCACTATGCTCTCCTACGGATTATCCTGCTTTGGAATTCAAGAATGCATTTCCCATGAGCCTTAGGGCCGTAGTCTCTCTTATATTATAAGGGAACCTTCTGAAGGCTGATTTCTCTTTGGTTTACGTTCTGGGAACCGATAAATATCTGGTGGGGGTGAAAGCAGCTCACTAGAGGACTTGTCGTTAGATTCGCTCCCAATTGAATTTGAAATGGTTTGCCTCACTTTCTGACGCCAATGCACGCATGGAAGAGAATTGCCCATCAAGGCTGGATCTCTTTCGGCTCGGTGGATCCTGCCATCCCGAAATTTTCAGGGTATTTGCCACTAGTTTTGTACTGAAGTGCCTGTGAAGGACTTTCTTGAACCGAATGTGTTCGTGAGTCAAAATATCATTAGGGTATGAACAAGATTTCTCAAGATTTCAAAGGCCAGAAGGTCAGTGGTACGTTGAGATCATCCATACAGGGAATTACGATTTCAATTATTGTGCCTGTGTACAACGGGGGGGAAGCCTTCCGCCAATGCCTGATAAGTCTGGCCGCCCTACAACCTCCACCGATGGAAATCATTGTCGTCTCAGATGGTGACACTGATGGATCCTGGCAAATGGCGAAAGAATTTGGTACTCAAGTCATTCGACTTCCGACCACTTCTGGAGGACCGGCACAGCCCCGAAACGTTGGGGCACTTCAGGCGAAAGGCGAATACCTCTTCTTTGTCGATGCTGATGTGTGTGTGCATTCGGATTCCCTGCGACAGGTGGCAGAAACCTTTCACTCTTATCCAGACCTTACCGCGTTGATCGGATCGTACGATGACACCCCCGCTGCCAAGAACTTCTTATCCCAATACAAAAATCTCTTCCACCATTATGTCCATCAAAATGCCCAAAAGGAGGCTTCAACCTTTTGGGGTGCTTGCGGAGCGATCCGCCGTGAGGTTTTCCTTGAAATAGGTGGGTTTGATGAAAATTATCGGCGCCCTTCCATTGAAGACATTGAGTTAGGGTATCGCTTGAAAAATGCTGGTCACAAGATTTGGTTGTGTAAAGATATCCATGTCAAGCATTTGAAACGATGGGGTATCAGTTCAATGCTCAAAGCAGATTTTTTTTACCGTGCTATCCCTTGGACAGAGTTAATCCTTCGGGATCGCAGGTTTACCAATGACTTAAACATCCGGCATACCGAGCGTCTTTGTGTTGTGTTGACGTATGGTCTCGTGGGGGCTCTGATAGGAGCGATCTGGTGGCTTCCATTGCTGGCCCTGGCGGGGTTGATCATGGTTACGCTAGTGATCATCAATGCGCCCCTCTATA
>JBDSHB010000317.1:0-2857 GCA_039918695.1 Nitrospirales bacterium
GATGACGTTAGCCGTGGCCGTGACGACCGGGAGTGTATTGAGCCCTATCGGGAACCCTCAAAATCTCTTGATTGCCATTGACGGACCGGTACCGTCTCCCTTTCTGACTTTTTTTCAGACCCTGGCGTTTCCCACTCTTCTCAATTTGCTGTTGGCGTATGTGGTTTTACGGGTCATGTGGCCGACGGCGTTTCACGCCACCACTCTCGTGCATAGCGTGGTGGCGATAAGCGATCCCGCCCTGGCTCGCCTGGCCCGTCTGGCCCTGTTCCTGATACTTGGCCTGATTGCGGTGAAGATCGCGTGTGTGTCCCTGGCCGTGCCGCTGGAGTTTCCGCTGAGCTTTCTGGCCATGGCTGCCGCGTTGCCGCTGTTGGTGTGTAGTCGACGGCGTCTGGAATTGTTAAGGCAGGTGGATTGGTCCACGCTGCTCTTTTTTGCCGCCATGTTCGTCCTAATGGCGAGTGTCTGGCAAACGGGAGTATTCCAGGGGTGGACAGCCCATCTGCAGGTGGACCTCACCTCCCCGTCTTCCATTCTTGGTCTCAGTATTATTCTGAGCCAACTGATTTCGAATGTCCCCTTGGTGGCCTTGTATCTGCCTCTGGTGTCTGAAGCCAGTGGTTCCCTTCCAGCCCTTTTGGCTTTGGCTGTCGGTAGTACGATTGCGGGTAATCTGATGATTCTTGCTGCGGCCAGTAATGTGATTATCATCCAGCGGGCGGAGCAGGAAGGCCACACCCTGAGTTTCAGGACTTTTGCTTGGATCGGTGTGCCGTTGACGATTCTTCAAACGCTCGTCTACGTCGTGTATCTGGAATGGAGTTTGGGATAGGTGAGTGCTACGGCAAGCTCCATCGCCCGCTTCATCCCCTACAGCGATGCTGTGTGGCAAAGAGTTTACGGAGAGAGCGCACGGATGTAATGCACCAGGTCCAGGACCTGTTCATCGGTGAGGGTGTCCGCCCAGCCATGCATTTCGCCCCCCCCTTTTATGATAAGGGAAAAGAGTTCCTGGTCGGTTTTGGCCTGTGTCATTTGCGAGGTCAAATTGGCTGGGTCCTTTTCCAGGAAAGGACGTAAGGCGCCTCTGCCGTCCCGCTGTGGGCCATGACAGTCTTGGCAATATTGGAGAAAGAGGGTTTTAGCGGATTGTGCCTCTTCCTGTTCAGCGGAAGCCGGGGGAAGGGGCATTATACCCATGGCTGTGATCATGAGAACTACGCACATTGATGGGCTCATGCTTCTCATGGAAAAAGATTCCGGAATCCAACAAACATCCTTATGGGCAGAACAGGAATGTGCACCTTCCCGGTCGAGTCCGCTATCTTATCGCCCTGAATGTGTACCGGCGACGGTCTGTTCTCGTTGCTATTTCTTGACCAGTACGGCGGTTTTTGCCGCACCTCCACCCGTTACCACGCTCACAAATACCATTCCAGGGGCGACGCCGTCGGGCACCGTTACCTCAATTTTATCATCACCCTTAAGGGTGAAATCCGTCGCCTTTTCAGCTCCAAAAGTCACCTCATGCAGGCAACCTTGTTTCTTTCCGAAATATTCTCCCATAATGACTATTTTAGCGCCGGCCTGAAACTCATCTGGTTCGATTTTGGTGATTGTGGGTCGATAGGTCGGATCGCATACCGGATCATCTTTGAGGGTTTGCTCACTGGACACCGTGGGCGATCCGGAGGTGCCCATAATCGCGGTGTCGTTTTGAGAGGGAGGGCTTGATTGGGCTTTTGCCTCGCTCATCCACATCGAGTCTAATCCTAAAACAGCTAGCAGTATGATAACGAATAATGTCGCGACCCTCATATGGTAATCCTTTCAGAAAGAAAATGAGATTAAAGCCGCACCGTTATTTGGAGCCGTATTAAAGCCTGTTTGAATCCACGAAAGCTAGCCCCCGGAAAAACTCAGCGTGATCCTCTTTTGGGGGTATTTTTAGGGCGATGACGGTTCATAAGGCGCTATTCGTCGGATGTAGGCCGTGACGGCGCGAATATCTTCGATGCTGAGTGTGCCCCACCACCCGTGCATAGGACTGAAAGCCAGTCCCCAGATGATGGCTGCCCGAAGGTCCGTCTCCGATTTGGCTCGGGATTCCATGCGTTGAAAGTTGGCGGGTGGCACGATGAGGGTGGCCGCGTCCGGTCCATCGCCTTTTCCCTGGACACCGTGACACCCCACGCAGTGGGCTTGATACACGGCCTCTCCTTGTAAGGGATCGACTTGCGGTTCCTGGGCTCCGGTGGGTATGGCCCACCCGATCAGCAGAATCAGACTCCAAAGCATGATGCGAGATTTCATGTGATGTCTCTCCTTGTGAAGGTCCATGCGGCATAATCGGGTGAGGCCAGGGATGCGAATGGGTTCATCCTTATTTTTTAGTTTGTGATGTCTTGGGTGTTCGGCGCGGGCGTGCTGGGGGTTTGGGTCCTTGCCATTCGACTCTAGCCAATTTGTCTTTATGCGACCATTGGTAGGCGATCTTCCCTTTGAAGGCCCGATGGATATGTTTGCTCAGGCGATCCGCACTCGTTAGTTTTTTCTTCTTGTACGAAGTGGAATAACCTTGCCGTTTTGATATCGCCATCATCCTTGCCTCGATTTTTATTGTGAATCCATTTCTGGTGTAACCTGCATCCCTATGAATGGATAAATCCAATTTTCATGCCGCAATTCGGGATCGAATCGTTCGGCATAGAATTAATGAAAATTGGCAGATACAGGGATTTTGTGGGAGGTATTTATCCAACTGGTTGGATGGGAAGGCGGGTTAAAAGTGTACCATCATGCCCCATGCCGGAAGAGTTTATCCGTCCCACTTTGCTCCAAAATCAGTTCATGG
>JBDSHB010000318.1:0-7078 GCA_039918695.1 Nitrospirales bacterium
ACCCTAGTGACCGATATTTCAACCGAATGATCCCAATTAAACGGGTGGAACGCGGATACTCGGGAACGGTCATGTACGAAGCGCTGAATCTCCAGTCACAAGTCTATCGAACCGTGCAGGAAACACTGAAGGACATCACCGATCAACTTCGCGAATTAGGATTTACCACCATGCGCACCCGCCTCAATTTCAAAGGCCAAGCATACCTGGCGGAAAAAGAAACCTGGGTTGATTACATCGACGTCTAATTTTGGTGCTCGTTTCCAAACCATCCTCAATGATGACCTTTCTATTCCGCCCACCCTTTTTCGATAACACACAGTCGACTGTTCCTTCCTTAGGCTACAGCAATCACCATCTGAAGGGCTTAACCTTATAAAACATTGCCAAATTTTGGACACATGTTTATAAGTAGCACATCTCGACTCCGCGCCTGTTGTCCTTTCGTCATGTTCTCACCCACAATCTATCTCTTCACATCTCCCCTGGTCTCTCCGCCAATGTTAGACCCCTGAATTTCATAAATCCTCAGCATTGAGGGTATCCCCCATCAAAAAATGACTTTCAGAGACAGCCAAGAAATGGTAGATCAATAGGAATCTATGAAAGACAGGATGGGGAAACTTGCTTTTTGGTGTTCTCAGGGAAGACCAAGGGCAACAGATTCGCCAACATTTTCGGTACAAGTTCGAGCAACCACTTTTTCAATTTCCAGCCGGTTCACCTGGACCTCTGACTGTTTATTTTGTTGTTGTTCGGTCGTCAGGGCATCCCAACCGGTGTTCTGCCAGCCGCTTCGACATCAATTGGGGCAAACCAGCGCCGCAAGGCGGTATCGCCGAGATCGAACGCCCGACAGGCTTAAAATACGGAATACCTCTGCTGCCTCACGAGTTGCACTTCTTCTAACTGAAAGTCGGCGGAAAAAATTTGTCGTATCTGTCTCATTTCTCACCTCGTTTGGGTTGAAGTTTATCACCTCAACGAATGTCTCCTTTTTTTGACCACTTCAGACTCTGTTCTATCTGGCTTTTCTTTGGTCTCATGAGGCCTTAACACTAAGCTACATCTCCTTGTCCCCACGCAATACTGTAATCTCAATTGGCATGTTTCATCTGTCATATGCTCTTCTTCCGCTTTTTTACCTCTATCTTTTCTGAGATTTTTCTGGTTTATTCATCTAACCCGACACAGCAATAAACGCCCCCCTAAAAGAGTTTCTTGAATAACAACGTGGCAGAATATCTATAACGCCTCAAAGGAGCACAACCATGGATCTTTCAACGGTCCTGAACGCATTGGATCACTTTTTCACCTATCCCTTATTTACCGTCAACCAGACCCCGATTACCCTCTCGTCTCTGGCATTTTTTGCGTTCATCATGGGTGGGTTTATGATCATCAACACCCTGATACGACGTTTTCTCAGCAACCAATTACTCAAACGCTCGAAAATGCCTAAGTCGACACAGTACACCTTAACCCGCATTATTCAATATGTATTGCTCCTTGTCGGGACGGTGATTGCTTTTCAAGTTATCGGCGTCGACCTGAGCGGTCTTGTCGTCATTTTTGGATTTCTCTCA
This sequence comes from Nitrospirales bacterium, assembly GCA_039918695.1. Lineage (GTDB taxonomy): Bacteria > Nitrospirota > Nitrospiria > Nitrospirales > UBA8639 > Nitrospira_E. The sequence continues at coordinate 1,587 of JBDSHB010000318.1, forward strand.
GTCGGAATCGGATTCGGCCTGCAAAATCTGACGTCCAATTTCCTCGCAGGACTCATGTTGCTATTTGAACAACATATCCAAATTGGGGACCGCATCACCGTGGGAGACACTGAGGGAGATGTGGCAGAAATCAACATTCGATCCACCACCATTCGTTCTCTAAACAACGTTGCGATCGTAGTTCCCAACTCCGAATTTATCTCTTCCACGGTTATCAACTGGTCGCACGGTGACCCTAAAACCCGTTTGGAGATTGAGGTGGGAGTCTCTTACAATTCAGATTTAGACAAGGTCATCATTTCACTTTTGGAAGCAGCAAAAGAAAACCCTATGGTGTTACCGCACCCAGAGCCAAAAGCTTGGCTTATGAGTTTCGGAGATTCCGCCTGGAACATGCGTTTATTAGCCTGGGTGGAAGATCCACAAGGTAGAAGACAGGTTCAATCCGATATTAATTGCGCCATCGTCAAGAAATTTCGGAAGAATGGTGTGGAAATTCCTTTCCCTCAAAGGGACCTTCACCTCCGAACCCCCTTACCTCTCCCAATTTCATCGACCGGTACATGATGCCCACGCCATTATTCCAGGGTGGTATGTGCCTGTTATCGAAAATCTGGTCGTTCCTCTTCCTTGTCCTATGCACCATCATGTATTTCCCTAATCACACATGAGAATTTCCGTGGATGTTTTTTACATCCATAACGACTCAAAAACATAATCACTATCCCTACGGCCATGACATTGCACCACAAGGTGTTTGAGAAGCTTTGACGGCATTGCTACACTTGCGCCATTTCCTGGGTCCTCCCCTGGAGGACAACCGGGTCTCACCTTCAAATGACACCGCTCATGTTTGAAAAATTTGACCATTCGTTCCATGACACCTGACGAACCCTCTACGGATAATGATCTGGTCGATGCCATCACGCAAGGAAACCTTCAAGCCTTTGAAGGTTTGTATGATCGTTATGCCGGCAAGGTCCTTAGACGTTGTTTCTTCATCAGTGTCAATCAGGAAGAAGCGCGCGATTTAATGCAGGAAGTCTGGGTTAAGGTGTTTCTCCATCTCCATGATTTCAAGAAACAGGCAGCATTTTCCTCCTGGTTGTATCGCCTGACAACCAACCACTGCCTCAACTACATCAAATCAAAGGCTCATACTGAGCAATCAGGGACGCACCAGACATCTGTGGAACTCATTCACGAGGACCCAACATCAACAATCGAGGTTCACCATCTCCTTCAAAAACTTCCACTGGAAGACCGGACCATCCTGGCCATGAAATTTTTGGGCGAATATACCTATGATGAAATTGCGGCCATTTGCGAAATCAGTGTCAGCGCCGCCAAAATGCGGGTGTCACGACTGATCACAAAACTCCGAGAGGAGGTCACTACATGAATGACGAGGAAGATGTCGTCTTTGAACAGGTGCTGGATGCCTTACATATACCGGAGCCTGACCAGCACACCAAAGAACAAGTGATGAAGGCCGTATTTTTCCTCAGCGTGGCAAAAGAAATCGGCGCATTTCACGCATCGATCCCTGGAACGTTACTTGACGATTCAATAAGTGAATGAGAGGAGAGAGGTATTATGGGAGGGACGCAGAATGAACTCATGGAATGGGGAAGGGTTGTCCTTGTTTTTTTTCAACAATTCCTGGAAAAAATAGTTGGATATTTACCCCAGGTACTTGGCGCCATCATCATCCTGGCTGTTGGTTGGCTCGGAGCGAAGATGTTACGAGGGCTCACCTCAAAAGTATTGCGCATCTGTGGCATTGTGGAACTAAGCCAGAAAATCAAACTCCATGACATGCTAGCGAGAATCGGGATTAGCAGCACCCTTGATCAAATCATTGGAGGCTTAATCTATTACATGGTCCTCCTCATTGTGCTCATTTCGGCCTCTGAGATCCTGGGATTCACTGTGGTCCTCAACACCCTGAATACATTCATTGCCTATCTTCCCCATGTCCTTGGGGCCTTTTTAATTTTGATCATTGCGTTATATCTTGCCAAAGTCATCAAGGAGGCCATGGCCTCGGCCTCCGCAAGCCTGAACATTGCCTATGCCGGAGCCTTGAGCTCCGTGTTGGAAATCCTGATTGTCGGTTTTGGCATCGTCATGGCCTTGACCGAATTAGGATTGGACATGACGATCTTCAGCGCCAATATCACCATCATCATTGCCGGCATTGTATTGGCAATGGCACTATCAATCGGCCTGGGAAGTCGATCCATTATTTCGAATGTCCTTGCGCGATATTACATCGCTCAGCTCTTCCACGTCGGAGATAAAGTATCACTGGCCGGCCAAAAAGGAACCATTATCAAACTTACTCCAGTTTCCGTTCTCATAAAAACGAAGGATGAAGACCTGCTGTACATTCCGAATGAACGAATCATTGAGGAAGGATCCAACAGTCATAAATCCGGCATGAGATGAAAAAGTTGATCCTCACTCCTGAATGGAAACTGATCTTCTCCAACCAATCCATCAATATTTCCATAGGGAACTATCAGCTCTTGGATACGGTTGTGTCATGAAAAAATTGAAATCGACTGTGGCCATTTTATTGGGAGCGCTTGTCGTGCTGATCGCTTTTCAAAACATGGCCTCTGTGGAAATAACATTTCTTTTCTGGACATTCGAGGCACGTCGAATTGTCTTAATCGGGATTTGCGTAGTCATTGGTTTTTTTTGGGGGGACGAATCACGTCTACCCACAAACAGCCGCCTCAAGAAGATCAATAGAGGGGCTTTCGAATCCCCTGGATAGTGTGTTCACGCCTATCAGTGGAGTGAGACGTCATGGACAGCGGCGCCCCCCTGCCCACCAATAATCACTCAACGCGTGATCGGTTGCGACCGTCATTTCCCGTCGTGTAAAACTGCCATTTCTTTGGAAATCCCCAAAAGGTTGATTTGAGCGTATGCTCCTCGCCCTCCTTTCCCTGTGAGATGTCCCGGCGGAGAACAGGGTCCAACAACTTTCATCTCTCAATCCCCACACAGGTCGTTTCACAAAAATGTGCGAAACACGCTGATTTGCATCATTTGTACCTTCAAACCAGGCATCACCCTTCGAATGGTTATCCAAAAATCGAATTAAGTCACTGTTTTTAATGAATAATTAATTATGTGACGATTTTTCACTTTCAATTGTCTAAATAAGTGAACCAAACGAGTGACAACGAAAGAGAATAGCCAACATTATCCAACAAGAAGAAAAAGGTCTGAGGACCTGTCTTCCCAAACTACAGGCTTTCTCACAGTCAATTCATAATTCATTCAATGTGGAGGTTGATCATGGCAGATCCCAAAGACACACAACGCGGAAATTCAGAATTAGTCACCAAAGACGGGAAAACCACCATCTCGAATGAAGTCGTGGCCAAAATTGTCGCGCTCGCCACCAAAGAAATAGCCGGGGTCCATGAAATGGGATCATTGGGCTTGAGCGATTCGCTCACGGGTCTGGCCCAACGAGCATCCAAAATAGGTCAGAGCACCCAGGGGGTGAATGTTGAAGTGGGGGAACGCGAAGTGGCGGTCGATATCAAGATCGTCGTGGAGTATGGCGTGAGCATTCCCCAGCTCACAACGGCCATCAGACGGAATCTGGCCAGTCGTGTAAACACCATGACGGGCCTCACGGTTAAAGAAGTGAATATTGACGTGACCGGTCTGTATTTCGCCGAAGAATCCAAAGACAAGCCTGTCGAACGACCGGAACCACGCGTCGCATAACATCAACATGGGGTGGAAGGCCATGCCCCATTCATCACTTCCCCTTTCATCGCATATCAACCGGGTAAAAACTTCTATTCATCTTGATGAGGAGAACTGCCTTATGACAGAGGGCATCACGACCACAAACAATCCCGGCCAACGAGTGCCTCAATTAGGGAAAACCACGATATCCGATGAAGTGGTGGCCCAACTCGTGGAAATAGCGACCAGGGAAGTTCAGGGCATCCATGGCATCGCGAAGCAAGGGATGGGTGAGCAGATTGCCGGCTTGACCCAGCGGTTAACGGGAAAAGGCCCATCGGGACAAGGGATAATGGTTGAAGTCGGCGAACGCGAAGTGGCCATTGACTTGCGCATCATCGCGGATTACGGGGTGAAGGTTCCCGACCTTGCGGCCAATCTCCGTCAAGCCATTATTGAACGCATTGAACGACTTCTTGGTCTCATGGTGAAAGAAGTCAATATCCAAGTCAGTGGGCTCTTCTACCCCGAAGATAAGCCGGCCGAGGCGGTTGCACGCAGAGTCGAATAAACGGAACGGGAGTTCACATGACCCAATCGATTGCACCACTTGACGAACGACTGATAGTGGAGGCGGTGACCACGAGTGTATCTCGCATTCCAGGAGTCGCCCTCCTCACCGGTCAAAAGGCAAACCTCTCCACGGTAGGGCCAGGATGGCGCGTATGGGGTATTGCGGTTCATCGAGAAGAAGGAACGCTGAATCTTTCCCTTGAGCTCGCGGTGACTATTGATAAGGATAGTTCCATGCCGGCACTCTCAACTCGCGTGCGCGACATGGTGCGCGCCGAAATTCAATCCCTCACTCCGGAACCGATCGGGTGGGTCAATATCCGAATTGGTGACGTTCACGTAACAGAATAAGAATATGAATATTTTTAACCGAATCTTGGTGATCATTGGCATCCTCCTTTTAGGGTTGGGATGCAGCACCATTCTGTTGATGACTTTGGGCATGTGGGATCCTCAGCAAATGATGCCATCCCCATGGCATCAGGTCTTCACCCCATTGATGCAATTAGAGGGGACAAATTGGTGGAGTGTGGTGGGAGTATGCATTGGTCTGCTGTGTTTGGGCCTCTGCCTGTTGTTCGTAGAGTTAATCCCACATTCCAGCAAAAAATCTGCGGTGACAGTGAAAAAGGACGATCTGGGACAGATCACCGCCTCCCTTTCGAGTATTCAAGATCTGGTCAATCGAGAAGCAGGGAAGGTTGAAGGTGTCTTGGAAAGTTCGACCAGGGTTCACGAATCATCAGATGGCCTTCATCTCCACTGCTGTCTATCGGTGACCCCGCAGGCAAGCGCCAATGTGCTGGGGCCTCAAGTACAAGAACGTGCGAAGGAAGTCGTCCAACGCTATTTAGGTAAAAATGTGATCGGGATACACATTCAAACCCAAATGGAACCGTTAAAAAAGAATATGAGAAAAGTGCAATCCCGGGTTCGCTAAGGATTGCAAAAAGGAGTGAATCAGGTGAATAACCTCTTGTCCGCATTGTCAGCCATGACCCAAGGCCTAGGGCATGTGGCCTCCATCGTGCTAGCAGCGTTACTGATCATCCTTGGGTGGTTGGTCATCGTCAACCCTGCCCTTCTTGGATGGATTGTCGGGCTGGTGCTTATCCTGGTCGGCGTCGCCATTCTCGCGGGGGTGTTCACTCCACGTGACCGGTGAGCGAAACAACCCTATGGCGAGCTGTCGCGCTCGC